>NZ_DJOA01000022.1:0-39307 GCF_002437085.1 Candidatus Avelusimicrobium stercoris
GTATAAAAACGCGTATAAAAGGCCGTTTTGCTCAAATATAAAGGCCTTAACAAGGAGAAAAAATGAAAGAATTTAACAAATTTTGGCGTTTTTTGCCGTCATCCCCGAAGGTTTCTGTCGGGGATCCGTTGTTATCAAAAAAGGAAACGACAGATTCCCGAACGCTCCGTGCCGGCAGGCACTCGGGAATGATAACAAAAACGACAGCAACTACAACGACAGATTCCGTAATCCTGCGGGCCGCCAAACCCTACGGAATGACGTCTGTTTGGGGCGGCCGCACGGCTAATCATTTTTGTGCAGTAAGCGGTGGTTTTACTTTGATTGAACTATTAGTCGTTGTCCTCATCATTGGCATTTTGGCGGCGGTGGCACTCCCACAATATAATGTGGCGGTGGAAAAGAGCCGCTTGGTTCAGCAGATTACAATGGTGGACGCCATTGTCCGCGCGCAAGAGGTATATTATATGGCAAACGGAACTTTTGCCGACGACTTGGACGATTTGGATATTTCCTACCCCAAGGGGTGCACCTTTGACGGTGGTGCAGGCGACCATACTTGGGTAAATTGCGGTAAATTTTCAGTTAATTACAAGCACGGCAGTTCTTCCAGCAATGTGCACGGCTCCAATGCCTCCCATTGGAGCAAAGGAACCTTGCGCTACGAACGCATAATGTCTGTCGGCCCGCAGGCAAACGATGCCCACAAAACCTTTTGCCACGCGCGAACCTCGGATCAAACCGCTAACTCCGTATGCAAAAGTATGGGGGGAACCAACCCCACCAACAGCCCTTTATTTAGTGGCTTTACCCGCTACACGCTGTAAAAAGTGTAAAAACAGGCTATAAAAAACCGCGCCCATAAAGAGCGCGGTTTTTTGTGAACTAAAAAGGCTTATTTGGCCAGTTGTTTCCAAGAGTTGGCTTCGTCTTTGAGCGCTTTTTTAGCGTCTTTGGCGGCCTTTTTGGCTTCGGCTTTCTTGGCTTCGTTGGCTTCTTTTTGCGCTTTGGATTTGGCCTTGGCGTCGGCTTTGGCTTGTTTCAAAGCGTCTTTTTGGGCCTTGGCTTTCGCTTTGGCGTCAGTTTCGGCTTTTTTAGCGTTGGCTTTGACGGTTTCGGCCTTGGCCTTGGCGTCGGATTTAGCCTTGGCCGCTTGGGTCTTAGCGTCAGACTTGGCGGTGTTGGCTTTGGCCTTTAAATCTTTTTCGGCTTTTTTAGCATTGGCTTTGGCATCGGCCTTGGCCTGTTTGGCTTTCGCTTTGGCTTGGGCCTTGGCTTCGGCGGCTTTGGCTTTGCTGTCAGCGGAGTTGTTGGAGGCTTTGGCCGCTTCTAATTTGGCCTTGGCGTTGGCTTTTTGCGTTTCCAAGTTCTTTCTCAACGTGGTTACCTTGGACATCGTGCATTCGTTAATGCAGGTTACGTCCGCAGCGGCGCAGCCACAGTTATCGGTAGCGGCGGAGGCGGCAGTCGGCCACGCGGCGGACAAGGTCAGCGCGAGGGCGAACAAGAGGATTTTCTTCATTGTGCTTCTCCTTTTAGTGTTAAAATATCTTACTTTCTTATTTTACAAAAATTCGTTTTTCCCGCTCAACGCCCTATTTTTAATTAATTTTTCCCCTTGGTAAAGGGCTCAATTTTGATAAAATGATATATATGGAAACGATTGTTGCTTCTACCCCGTGGTGGATAAATGCGCTTTTAGGTATTGTGGTGGCCAATTTGCTGGTATGGCCGCTTACGTCGCGCTGGGTGGAAAGCCATTTGGAAATCTTTCTTTTAATGGTAGGCGCGGCGGCGGTAACCATTAGCGGCGGGTGGAGTGTGGATTTTATTTACGAAACCCTGCAATATCCCGTTAATGTGGCGTTTATCGTGCTGGTCGTCAGCGTGATTTTTAACAATTATTCCCGCTATATCTTCCGCGTGCTTTTTGCGTTCTTCCGCAAATTGGAGCCGCAATACAGTTTTGCCCTGTTGGTATTTTTATTGGGGATTACGTCCTCTTTGGTGAGCGTAACGGTGGCGGCCCTAGTGCTGGCCGAGGTGTTAAAGGTTGTTAATTTGGAGCGTTCCTCCACCGTGCGGATTACCGTTTTTGCCTGCTATGCCATTGGTTTGGGCGCGGTGCTTACGCCGCTGGCCGAACCGTTGGGATTAATTATTAATAACGCCCTTACTGGCGCGCCACACTTTGCGGATTTCTTCTTTTTAATGCGCCATTTTTTTGTGTGGATTGCACCTGCCATTTTGCTTTTGTCCGCCGCAGCGGGGTATTCGGCCCGCCACGCGGGTACTACGATGCAAATGCACATCCGCGAGGATAAAGAAACCTACGGTTCTATGCTGCGCCGGACGTGGCATATTTATATGTTCGTGGCCGCACTTAATTTGATTAGTGCGGGCTTGCGTCCCTTGGCCCAAAGCACCATTACGCACTTGGGCGGGAAGGTCCTATTCTTAGCCAATGCGGTATCCGTGATTATTGATAACGCCACCTTGGCCGCAATTGAAATCGTCCCCACTATTTCAATGAACGACCTTATTTATATGGTTATTGGGCTGGCGGCGTTTGGCAGTATGCTGGTGCAGGGGAACCTGCCCAATATTGTGGCGGCTGAAAAATTGGGCATTAAAAGCCGCGAGTGGGCCTCTATTGCCGTGCCGACAGGGTTTGTGCTAATGGGCGGTTACTTTATTGTTTTGTGGATTGTTTTATAGGCCCGGGCCTAAATTAAACCGGGTCTTTTGGCCCTTGTGGTCTGCTTACCTAATTAGTACCCTATATAAAAGGGAAAAATATGAAAAAATACTTAATTCTTGTTTTAGCCTGTCTGACGGCGGTGCCGTCTTTCGCGCAAAAATTGCCGAAAGCCCCCAAAGCAAAAGGGCTGGCCCGGGTGATGAAACAGCAAGCCCGTACTATCAGCCAAGCCAATGTGCTTACGCAAATTCCGATTTCCACACTTGCTTTAACCAATGTGCGCAAGGTGCAGGGGAAGGTATATTTTACTGCTGTGCCGACTATTCCGTCAGGTAGTTTAATTACCGAGCGGTTAATGGCGCAAACCGTTCCGCCGACGGACCCGTTCCGCTTGCCCCTCTTGTTAATTGACCCGTCGTACGAACAGCGTATGGCGGCTATCAAACAATATCAAACCACCCTGGAAAATTTTAAACGGTTTAAGAGCGATATCAACCCGGTGTTATATTACCAATCCAGACCGTCCGAACGGCGCACGTTGCCCACCTTGGAAAAGGCGGAACTGGTAAATAAGATTTTGGAAATGCACCGCCAACTGCGCGCGCTTAATATTTTGGTGGCTCCCCAAGACCGTCCCTTGGCTCAGGCCAATGCGTATGTACGCTACGCTATGGAAACGGTGGAGCCCAACTTTGTGAATTTGCTGGATTCCGGCTTGCGGGAAAAAAGAACGGACCGCAAATTTAACCAAGACGAATTTATTATGGAAGCGCCGAAAGAGGGGCGCTTGGCGGCCTTAAAGAATTATTTGCCCTATTCCTTGCGTTTGCGCCAAGCCGCGGGCAAACTGCCCGCCGGTATTAAAATGGCGGTGCTGAACGACCGCGCCAGCGCTTTGGCGGCTATTAAAGAAAAACACGCCACGGTTTTCTGCCCCAAGTGGAAAATTACCACTTATGCCGATACGGAGAAATTGCTAAGCGACATAAAATATGGCCGTGCACAATACGATGTTATCCTTACGGACTTAATGGTTCCTGGCGGTGGCGGGTACTACTTAACCGCTACCTTGCGCCAGCAAGGGTTTAAAGGGGCCATTTTTGCGGCGACGGCCTTTCAGCCTGACGAAAAACTCAGCATTGGACTCTTTAACAAAGGGTTTGACGGGATGTTTTCCTTGCCGGAGAATTTTGAACTCCAAAAAGATTGGCCCTTGGACGTAATGAACCGTTTAAACACTTATTTTTACTATCGGGATTTACATCATTGGAATAGGTAAAATAATTTTTTATAAAAGCACCCGGGGCGGATAAACTCTCCGGGTGCTCTTTTATATCTGCGCCTGTAAAAGATACAATATATATATGTTCAACTGGAAAGGATTTATTTGCGGTGTGGTTACTTCGGCCACCTTCGGGCTTATCCCGTTGTTTACGCTGCCGCTTTTGTCGGGCGGGATGAATGTCCCGTCTATTTTGGTTTACCGCTTTTTAATTGCCACCGTGCTGATGGGGGCGTTTATGGCGGCTACGGGCCGCTCCTTTAAGGTTAGCCGGAAGGAGTTTTTTATTTTGGCCGGGCTCAGCCTTTTGTATATCGGTTCGGCGGTGTTTTTGTTTTGGTCCTACCACTATTTGGCAAGCGGCATTGCCACTACGATGATGTTTTTGTACCCCGTGTTTGTGGCCCTTATTATGATTACGGTTTTTAAGGAGCGCAATTCCGTTTGGACAATGTTGGCTATTTTGCTGGCCGTTTGCGGGGTTTCCCTGCTCTCTTGGAACGGCAAGGGCGGCGGTGTGAGTTGGACGGGGATTTTGCTTGCGGTGCTGTCTGGCTTTTCTTACGGAATTTACATTATTTCCGTTAATAAATCGTGCGTAAAGGATATGAGTTCCACCAAATTAACCTTTTACGTTTTTATTTTTACGGCCTTTTTCCTGCTGTTAGGCACGGGACTGCTTGGCAAATTGCAGGGTGTAGCCACGCCAAAGGATTGGATGAATTTATTACTGCTTGCCATTATCCCGACGGTGGTTTCCAACATTACCTTGGTGGCCGCCATTAAGGCGATTGGTTCCACCTTTGCTTCCGTCCTGGGCGCTATGGAGCCGGTAACCGCTATGACGGTAGGCGTGCTGGTGTTTGGCGAGCCGTTTACGCATACGACGGCCTTGGGCGTGGTGATGATTATCTTTGCGGTAACGTTGGTTATTCTTTCGCCCGCGCTTGAAAAGGGATACCGCACGGGGAAATTTTTGTATATTACCAAAGTAAAGGGGATTCACCCCAATATTGTGCCGTATCACTAGCAGGTTTTTGCTACAATATAAAAAAATAAAAGGAGAAACTATGGGACGTAACGGTTCTATTCATACAATCGTTTTAGTGCTGGTAATGCTGATAGGTTTCGGCGCGGCGCTTGGCTGGCCGCAGTACGAAAAGCACCGCACCCTTGTGGCGGCGCAAAAGGCCTTAGACATTGGCAAATCCTTGGCGTTTGCCGAGGCTTCCTATAAGGCGCGCTATAAAGCCTACACGCCCGATTTTGAACTATTAGGCGAAGCGTTGCCCTGCCCGGTAGAGCGCGCGGAAGGCAAAATAGAAATGGTGTGCAAGGATTATACCTTTTCGCTCGCGGAGGGAAATTTGGTGCGCGTGGCGCATAAAAGTTACCCCAAATGGTTTGATATTAATATAGACGAAGGCTCTATTGATTGTTCGCACGAAGAGGGCTCTTTGGTGGGGCAGCATATTTGCGCCCGGGTAGATTTGGCTGGTTCTAACAATTAAGGAGAATATATGAAGAAACTCTTATTTGTATTTTTGGCTTTGCCGCTGGTATTTGCCTGCTCTCCCAGCGTGAAACGCGTGGAGACCAACTTGGTAAAGGACGTTAGCGGCGGCTGGAACGATACCGACGCGCAAATGGTCGCGCAGGAAATGATTACCGATTGTTTGCAGGGCGGCTGGTATAACCGCTATTTGACCCGCAAAGGCAAAGAACCCGTGGTAATTGTGGGTACGGTAACCAATAACACGATGGAACACATCAACACGGGCGTGTTTGTGGAAGAAATCCAGCGCGCACTTATCAATTCGGCCAAGGTGGACTTTGTGGCCTCTGCGGCGGAGCGGGGCGAAATCCGCACTGAACGCTTGGAGCAGGACGAGTTTGCTTCCGAAGAAACGCGCAAGGCGTTTGGCAAGGAAGTCGGGGCCGACTTTATGTTAAGCGGGGTTTTGAACTCCGTGGTGGACAAATCCGGCAGCAAGGCGTTGGTGTTCTATCAGGTAAATATGAAACTGATTAACATTGAAACAAACCAAATTGTCTGGAACGGCCAAAAACAGATTAAAAAATACGTCAAACGCAGTAAAGTAACTTGGTAGTTTTTATGAAGAAGGCGCGCGCATTATGTTTGGGGCTGGTGTTGTTTTGCTCCGCTTGTGCGGCGCCTTCCTTGCGTTTTAAAACCGAAGTCAACAAACTGGTTTCCGCGGGCCAGTTTAAACAAGCCGGGGAACAAATCCTTTCCAAACAAAATAAATATTACAAAAAGAAGGACGCCACCCTTTTTTATTTGGACCGCGCTTCCCTCTTGCACGACGCCGGAAACCCTGCCGAAAGCGACCAACTCTTTTCCTCCGCCCAAGATTTTATAGATGCCTTATACGCCAAAAGCGTTACGGGTTCCGTCGGGCGTTTTGTAATTAACGATTTAACCGCCCCCTATTACGCCGCCAATTACGAGCGCGCCCTAACCTATTATTACCGCGCAATGAACTTTTTGGAGCGGGGGGACCTTTCTTCCGCCGCCGTGGAAATGCGCCGGGCCGTCTTCTTTTTGGATGAACTCCGTGGTGCCAAACGCACGGGCTACAACGACGACCCCTTTGTGCAATACTTTGCAAGTTTGGTTTTTGAGTCCGTGGGCCAGCGGTCCGATGCGCGTATCTGCCGCCAAAATGCCCAAAACGCCTATGCGCGGCTGGGGGATAAATTAAAAGTTTCTATGCCGGAATTTTCCGTCCCCGCCAATGCAAATAATTATGGCGAAGTGATTTTTCTGCACTACAACGGTCTTTTGCCTCTTAAAAAAACGCAAACCTTACAGGTGGCTTGGGACAAGGCCTTGGTATTGGCTTCCTCTCCCACGGAGTCCGCGGACCAAGTATCGCCCGAAGTGCAAAACGCCCTAATGGCCGGGTTGTACGGTTCGGCGGTTACGCTTTCGTTCCCGGTGCTGGAAAACCAGCCCTACCGCGTGGCTTCCTCGTGGGTATTGGCGGGCGGACAGGTATATACCACGCAAAAGGCGGCTGATTTTGCCGCGCTTGCCAAACTGGATTTAGAGGAAAAAATGCCCGGTATTTTGTTCCGCACGGCTACGCGCGCGGTGGTAAAGGAAGTTGCCGCCGTGCAGGCGCGCCAATTGGCCGCTTCGGCTTCGGACAGCGACACAACGGGCGACTTGGCCGGGATGTTTGTAAGCGCCTTGGGAGCCGCCCTAGAAAAGGCCGACACCCGCCAATGGTTTACTCTGCCTGCCGAGGTGCGTATGACGCGGATTTTTGTGGCTCCGGGTAATCAAAATATCCGGGTGTTGTTTCGGGACGGAAATGGTAATATAATAGGAGAACATACCTTTGAAAATGTAAACGTGCCGCGCGGAGGGCGTGTGTTTTTGCACTGCCGCACGGCTTATTAGAGGAATTATGAAGAAACTGCTTATGATGTGTGCCGCGGCGTTCTTATTAAGCGCGTGCGCGGGTATGAATAAAAATACGGTCAATTATCAAATGTCCAAGTATGATTCGGCCAAATACTATGTAGTGGCCGGGGAAGGGATGAGCAAAAACGAGGCCTCGCAAAACGCGCTTACCAATATGCAGCGCGAAATGGTGCAAAACGCTCCGGCGGCCGCGGACCAAGGCGTAGTGCCGGATTTGCTGGCCAATGCCGAGGTGGAAAAGGTCTGGCGCGATGCGGACGTATCCGCCAAGCATTACTACGCGCTTGCAGTCTTGCCGCGTGAACGGGCGCGCAAGGTGCTCACGCCGCTGTTGGACCAAACCGATGCCAAACTGGCGGGTTTATCCGCGCAGTTTGCTTCGCCCGCCCAACCGCTTGCCGATTTAAAGGTGGCTTTTAAAATGCAGCCGCTTGTTTCCCGCCGCGCCGCGCTGGACGATATGTATCAGTTTTTGGATGCCGGACAACAAGCCTACGAGGCCGAAAGATTTTCCGCTTATAAAGACATACTTAAAGAAAAAATGGCCGCCGTGTTGGTGGCAGTAGAAGTGGAAGGAGTGGAAAGTGAAGTAATGGTAACCTATGTGATAGACGCGCTGAACCAAATGGGGTTGGGCGTAGCCGATACCGCCAACGGGAGCGAAGCGGTACTCGTTAAAATTATCACGGATGTGGACGGTTACGACTCCCAAAAAGTCCAAGGGCTTGTGTGGTGTTCCAGCGGGGCTTCGGTCAGTTTGGTGGATGTGGCGCGGGGGGCGACGTTTTCCCGCTTTAACGTACACGAACGGGCGGGCACTTCCCGTGCGGCGGATTCCCAGCGCAAAAGTATGCAAAGCGTAGGGGAACAGGCGGCCAAACAGATTACCGCCCGGTTGGAAGCCTACTTAAAAACTAAATAGGAGATAACAATGAAAAAACTGTTAGTATTCGTTTTATTATGTGCGCCGCTGTTGGCTTTGGCGCAGCAGGCGGCTGCCGATAAACCGGCTGATACCGCCAAGGTAGAGGACCCGGCCGAACGCAACAAAATGCTCTACTCGCTCGGGTTTTTGTTGGGGGATAATTTAAAACGCCAGTTGATTTTGGACAACGAGGACGATTATAAAGCACTTTCCCAAGGGATGCGCGACAGTTTGCTTAACAAACAAGCGCAAACGGACTTGGACAAGTACAAACCGCAAATTATCCAAAAATACCAAGATGACGCCAAAACTATTTCTGCCAAGCGCCAAGTGGCCCAGCAGGAATATATGGAAAATTTCCAAAAGGAAAAGGGTGTAAAAACCTTGGATAACGGCGCGATGATGAAACTCACCCGCGCGGGCAAGGGTAAAACGCCTAAGGCCGACAGCACCGTAAAGGTTCACTATACGGGAACCTTGATTGACGGTACGAAATTTGACAGTTCCCGCGACCGCGGCGAAGCCTTCCAAACGCGCCTTACCGACGTAATCCCGTGCTGGACGAAGGCCGTCCAACAAATGAAGCCCGGTGCGCGCGCCAAGGTTGTCTGCCCCGCAGATACCGCTTACGGTAACCGCCCGGTGGGCCAAATCCCGGCCAACTCGGCGTTGGTGTTTGATATTGAACTGTTGGATATGGAATAATGTCCAAAACCAGTTACGCTTTAATAGCGATAATGGCGGCCGCGCTCCTGTATATGGGCGCGGCCCGCGTTTACCAAGTGTACGAACGCAAGGTAGCCGAGCGGGAAGCGGCGGCGGTGTCGTCGTTTTCCTTTCAAAATGTGCCTGTGTCGTTGGCGGCTCCACAAGCCGAGCCCGTCAGTTACCCGGTGGCCTTTGAGCCCGCGCCGGAAGATGTGTATTTGGCGGATGCCCCTTTAACCGAGGAGCAAAAAGTCCAACAGGCGCAGGATACCATTGTGTCTATTTTAGACGATTACAAGGACGACCCGAATTTGCAACAATTTAACCGCGCTTTATCCCAAGCCACGCAGGGAAAAGTGGATAATTTGGGAGTGCTCAGCGGGGACGGGCTTGCCCAAATTTTGCAGGAAAATCCGCAAGTGGGGCAGGTGGTGGCGGAGAGTATGAAGAACCCCGAATTTGCCAAAACGGTACAGCAAATCTTTACTAACCCGCAATTTATTGAAAGCGTAAAGCAGTTGCAAGGGGCTGATTTACAAAAAAACGTGAAAAAACAGGGGAAAATTTAGTATTCTATAAAAGAATAGGAGGTCTTTGTGATTAAAATTTTTCTCAAAGCAGCCATTTTGGTTTTTATTATTTTAAGTATTTACTTTATTGTAAACCCCAGCGCGTGTTCCAACCTGATGATGGGACGCGTAACCAATTCGCCCGATACCGAGCCGCGCATTGACTTGCCGGTCGCTACTGCCGACCATAGCGAAATGTTCACTCCGTCCGGCGACCAGCCGCTTGATAAGTCCGCTAACAAAGAGCAAAAGGTGGAAGGTATTACCGATACCAATTCTTTGGTAAAGGATAACGCGGGCGAGGAATATTCCCAAGAGGATATTGACTACGCGGTTGCCAGCCGCTATGTGGAACTGGAAAACGAATACGCCCAGTCCAAAAAAGCGACCAAGGACACGGCTAAGGAAATCTCCTATCAGGTAATGGACGATTTTGAACTGACGCCCGAAGAGTGGGAAGCCTTCTTGCAGCGTGCGACCAAGAGCAACTTGTTTGATAAGGTCCGCCGCGATTTGGCCGCGCCCGCTAAATAAGCAACCTCTTATCTTGTAAAAAGCCGCCTCTATAACTTGGGGGCGGTTTTTTTATGCTCTTATTGAAAAGATCTTGCCCATAAAATAGCCCCGGGCCTATGCTGGGCATAAAACCGGGGCTATTTAAAGCGTTTTTTCAATTTAGATTAATGGGGCAGCCTGCCCGCTAAAAACTCGGCTACGGGGCGCGTATGCTTGATTTTACTTAATACAATTTTAATGGAGGCCGTAATCGGTACGGACAAAAATGCCCCGGGCACGCCCCATACCAAGGACCAAAAGATAAGGGAAGCCACAATAGCCGCCGGGTGCAGGTCCATCCCCTCGCCCAAAAAGCGCGGTTCTAACAAATTGCCGATAACAAACTCGGTGGCCGATAATAACCCCACCACCAGAAAGAACTGCGGCCCCAGCCCGTATTGCAAAAACAGCACCGGGGTAGGCAGTAAAACAGCCACAATGGAACCCACACTGGGGATAAAGTTAAGCAAAAAGACAAACAGCGCAAACAGCGCGGCCAGTTTTACCTGAAAGCCAAACAAAATGGCCGCCGCAATAAATCCCGTAGCCAAAGAAGCCACCAACTTAACCGACAGATACACGGACACATTAGCCAGCATTTCTTTAATGGCCGGGTTGGTAATGGGCGGCGCTTTTTTGCTTCCAAGTAGAAAAAACGTCATAAACAAAATAATCAGCGTGGTGTTGGACACCAAACTAAAAACCTTACTGCCGAAATTTCTCAGCCAGTTAAACACGGGCAAATCGCGCAGGTAGGTTTCAATAAATTTTTGGTCCAGCGTAATGCCGTGCTGGTGCAGGCGGGACGTAATGTCCGTAATGGTGTCAATCAGGTTTTGGCGATAGACTTCCGCCCCCTTTAAAAATCCGCCCACGGAGTTGACGGTAAACAAAATAACGCCTGCAAAAAAGGCCGCGCACAACACAATGGAAACCGTCAGCGCAAGCCACGAGGGAAAGGAAAATTTGTGCTTTAAAAAAAGCGTGATTTGGGTCAAAATAGTGTAGAGAAAAACCGAAATAACCAGCGGAATTAACAGCGCCTTGGTATAGACTAAAAACGCTGTTACCACGCCTGCGGCGATAATCGTCAGGCAGATGGCGCTGGCTTTTAAATAGTAATAAATCGGTTTATCAGAACGCATTTTGCCCCCGGTTTTTTTCTGTTTTTTTGGCTATTTCCCGCGCCAAAAATAAAATTTTACCCGTCAAAACTTCTACATCGCTTTGACAAGCGGTCAGCAGCCAAACATTTAATTTGGCGGCTGTGAAATTTTTGTAGTTTTTAGCGAATAAATCGTAGGCGGTTGTCAGTTCGTCGCACGCGCGGGAAAGCGTTTTGGCGCGGCTGTTTAAGCCCTTGGCGGGTAAGGCCAAGTCGGCGGTCCAATCGCTGTCCTTGCATTGGCGTGCGGCGGCGCGGGCCTGCGTCCAAAAGGGTTCCCGGTCGTCTAATTGCTTGTGGAAATCCAAGCAATAAGCGTTAAACTGGGCGGCAAAGTCCCCATCGCGTACGTCTATATTTTTGCGCAACTGCTGTAAAATTTGTTCCAAGCGGCGGTTAAACTCGCGCAAGGTCTGCGCCGCGGTGGCGATTTCGTCGCGTAAGAGGTCGCATTGGTGCGAAATGTTGGTTAATAATTCTTCACAAGTCATAATACCGGGAAATTAATGGTAAAAATAGAGCCTAGTCCCCTGTCGGACACTACGCTAATAGACCCGTTGTGCAGGTCCAAAATGCGTTTGACCATTGCCAGCCCCAGCCCCCAACCGCTGATTTGCCCCGTAAAGAAATCATCCACTTGGTAAAACGGTTCAAAAATGCGGTTTACGTCCTGAGGGCGGATGCCGGCGCCGTAATCGCGCACGGAAAGGGAAATGCTGTCGCCGTGGTTGGCGCATTGCACCTTAATAATTTTTTCCATTTTGTTGTTAAATTTAATGGCATTTGCCAAAAGTTCCTGTACGCACAGGCGCAGCATTTCCTCGTTGGCGGTAACGCTTAACCGCTCCGGACAGTCAATTTCTACAAACGTGCCGCGCTTGACGGAGCCGTCCTCTTGCGGGCTGACGGGTAACGCCAGTTCCTCTTCCAGCGTAATGGCCTTGGCGGCGCACTCCTTAATAAGCGGCTTTAATAAAACGGATTGCTTTTCCATCCCCTCGTGCTGGGCGGTAATTACTTTGTTAAACGCCAGCAATTTATCCACCAGTTGGGACATTTTCCCGCCTTGCTTATTAATTTCCTCCAACGCTTTGGAAGTAAAGGGGGAAAATTTTTCCTTTCCGGCTTGGGACAAAATAGCCTCCGAATAGCCGTTAATAATGGAAAGCGGTGTTTTTAATTTATGGGAAATTAACGTCAGCGCACGCGCGTTAATGGATACATTTTCTTCTTCGTTCATATCTTTCCCCTAGAACGAGGCCACCAAGCGGACGTATAAGATATCGCGTTTATTTTCGTTATGTACGGTGCGGACGTGGTTATAGGCCAAGTCGGCGTGTATGTCCCGCGTAATGGCAAAGGTGTTGCCAGCAATAAAAGAGTGCTCCGGGTCCGCCGTGTAAAATTCCCCATAGCGGTAACCTAAATAAAGCGAGGACTGCTGGTCCGGCCACATCCACGTCAGACGCGTACCCAAGGCGTATTTGCCCAAGTCGTGCACCACATCATAGGTTTGCGTGGGGGCTAATTCCTGCTGGTCCATAATGCCGCGGAAGGCTTTTACGCCGTCAATGCCGTTTGGATATTGGAACACCGTTCCGGCGGCTTCAAAGCCAAAGCGGCGGAAGAAATTTTTAGTAAGGCCCAAGGTATAGGCAAATTGCGTGTAATCTTCGTTAGACAAAGAGCCGTCCGAATAGGCCAAGGTGCCTTTTTGGCGGGCAAACGAAGCGCCCAAATAAGCGTGTGTGTATAAGTCGTTTACGGTGTCGTCCTCTAACGTCATAATCAGGCGGGCCGAAACGCCGTAGGCGGAAGCATCCTGATAGTTTTCGTCTTTGCTTTTGTTCTTAAAATAGTAGAAGGGTTTTAAGTCTAATTTCAAATAGTCAAAATCCAATCCTACGGGCAGGCTGACGGAATAAATCGGGTCTTTAAAGCCGTCCTCTTTTACATATTTGGCTTCCACCCCGGCCAGTACATTTAAACTCCACGCGGCCACCGCGCTTACGCGGGCTTGGTCAAAATGCGATGCGCCGATATACGCGGCCGACACATCCACGGTGCGGGCCTGCAAAGCGGCGGAAGAAAGCAACAGCAAGGTAATAAATAAAGTGAGTTTTTTCATATACTCCCATTTAACCAAATTTAAAGCAGTTGCGGTATGTTTTTTCACTATACGGGGCCGCTTTATTTGGTAGAATAAAAAATATGAAGAAAATTTTTCCCTTATTTTTGATTCTTTTTGCCGCCGTTTTTGTGCAGGCGGCCCAAGTGGTCCGCGGCCCGTACATTGAGGACCCGACCCAAACTACAATGATTTTAAAATGGCAGACGGATACGGCCACCCCGTCGTGGTTGGAGTACGGCCCTGCGCCGCGCTGTAACCAAATTATGACGGTTACCCCCGAGGGTACCGCACATAAAGCCGTATTGTACGGCCTCGTGCCTAACCAGGATTTTTGCTATCGCCTGTATGTAAACAACACGGCGGGCGATGGCGTACAGGAACCCATAGAGGGCTCTTTCCGCACGTTATTTTCGGCCGAAAGAAAGGTGGTAAACTTTTTAGTGTTGGGGCAAACGGGCGCCGCTGAACCGCAGCCGACCGAGGAAAACCCGGACCCGGTGGACGAAGCCGCCCGCGCGCGCGAAGCGTTGGCCGGGTTAATGGTAAAGGAAAAGAGCGACTTTTTAATTCATACGGGTAATATTACCGCGTCCGGCTTAAATGCGGATGCGGACCGGGAGTTCTTCACCCCGTTTAAAGAGGTACTAGCCAAAAATCCGCTTTTTGTGGCGCTTGGGCCCAATGAATACGGTCCCAACCGCGATAGCCGCGACAGCAAGGCTTTCCTGCGCTCCAATTACACGCGTTTCCACGATATGACTTGGAGCAAGGCCACGCCGAAATATTATTCGTTTGATACGGCCAATGTGCGCTTTGTATTTTTGGATACCAATGTGGCCGAGGGGGCTGTGTGGGCGCCGGAAATCGGCGAGAAATCGGCGCAGACCGATTGGCTGAAAACTACCTTGGCTACGGCGGGGGAAAAGTGGAAAATCGTAGTAATGAACGCTCCTGCGTATTCCACGGGCGCCCGCGGCAGCCGCAACGAAGTATTTGCCGCTTGGGGCAAAATTTTTGAAGATTACCGTGTGGATTTAGTTATCCAAGGTGGCGATGCGGATTATGAACGCACGTTCCCAATGTACCGCGGCGAACCGTCTGCGCGCGGGGTAACGTATGTAACCTTGGGTACGGCGGCGCCTTCCCCCACCAAGCGCGAACACGGGGATTCCTCTACGGCGCGCTTTGTGGCGGCGCGGCATTTTGCTTCCGTAAAAGTGGTGGACCGCAAACTGACCTTAAAGGCCTATAACGAAAACGGCAAATTGCTGGACACGTTAGAGATTTACTTATAAGACATTTTTGAAAGAGTAATAACGGGGCAAGGATTTGTATTTCCTTGCCCCGCTTAATTTTAAGATAATAAAAAAGCCCCGCGGAAGCGGGGCTTTTACTAAGAGAGTTACAGTTATTTTTTTAACTGAACCTTGGACATCATATCGTACATAATGATACCCGCCGCGGCGGAAGCGTTTAAACTTTCCACGCCGCCCTTTTGCGGAATAGAAATAATTTCGTCGCAGTTTTCGGCCGTCTTTTCGCGGATGCCGAACCCTTCGGAACCGATTACCAATACCGCCGGGGAAGCATAATCCATTGTGTTAATGGGTTTGCCGGCCATATCAGCCCCATAGACCCAAAAACCTTCCTCTTTTAGGTCATTAAGCGCGGCGGACAGGTTGGCTACTTCCACAATGTTAATGTTTTCAATCGCTCCGCAGGCCACCTTATACACCGCAGGCGTAATGCCCACCGTGCGGCGTTGCGGCAGAATAATGGTGGAGAACCCCAAGCAGGCCGCGCTGCGGATAATGGCGCCCAGGTTTTGAGGGTCGGTCATTTCGTCCACAGCCAGCCAAAGGTCCTTTTTGTTGCCGTCGGCCTCGTACATAGCGGTAGAAAGTTTCATTAATTTAATGGGCTGGATTTTAGCCATTACCCCTTGGTGGTTGGCGTTGCGGGTCAGGCGGTCCAGCGTTTTATTGTCAATGCGGTCAATTTTGGCGTTGCACCGTTTGGCCAGGCGGATGATTTCCTCCACCGCGCGGTGCCCGGCCTTGCTGTCCGACACATACAACTGCGTTACGTTGCGCTTTTTGCTTTTCAGCGCTTCCATCACCGGGTGAATCCCGTAGATCATATCTAAATTATCTTGCATTTTTTTCCTCAACCAATGGTGGACGAGCCGAAACTCATACCGATTTCCAACGCGGCTCGCACTTCGTCCCCGTTCGGGTCCACGCGTTTCAAATCGGAAATAGCGTCCGTAATTTTTACTTCGGTAATTTTGAAATCTCTAAACGCGGCCATATAGCCGAATTTGCCTTCTAACACCATTTCCAGGGCCTTGGCACCGTAGAGAGTGGAAAGCCAGCGGTCAAAGGCCGTAGGCGTGCCCCCTCTTTGGGTGTGGCCGAGCACACAGGCGCGGGATTCAATTTTGGTGCGGTCTTCAATCATATTGCTTAACTTGGCTGCAATGCCGCCCAAGCGAATAGGATCCGTGCTGCCGGGCAGGGTGCGGGCAATGGTTTGCTCGCCCTGTTCGTTTTTGGCGCCTTCGGCGGCTACCACGATACTGAAATTTTTGCCCTTGCTGCGGCGTTCTAAAATGGAATTGACGATAACATCTTCGTTGTACGGAATTTCCGGGATGAGCACAATATCGCCCCCGCCGGCCAAGGCGGAGCGCAGGGCAATCCAGCCTGCATAGCGGCCCATCGTTTCCACAATCATCACGCGGTGGTGGCTTTGCGCCGTGGTGTGCAGGCGGTCAATGGCTTCGGTGGCAATTGCCAAGGCGGAGTCAAAGCCGAAGGTTTGATCGGTGGCGGACAAGTCGTTATCAATCGTTTTCGGCACGGCTACAATCGGCATACCCATATCCACAAACTGCTGGGACATATGCAAGGTGCCGTCGCCGCCGATAGTGATAAGGGCGTCCAACTGGTTTTCTTTAAAATTGTGCATCGCTACGGAAGACAGATTGCGCGGCGTTTCCGGCGAGCCGAAAGGCGGGAGCGTATAATTAAAGGGGTTGGCAATGTTGCTGGTGCCCAAAATGGTGCCCCCCAAGGTTAAAATACCGGAAACGGTTTCATCCGTAATGCGGATAAATTCGTTGCGTACAAGCCCGTCAAAGCCGTTTTTAAGGCCCAAAACTTCAATGCCGTGGCGCAAGGCGTTTTTGCTGACGGCGCGCACGACGGCGTTCAAACCGGGGCAGTCTCCGCCCGCAGTTAAAATGCCAATTTTTTTGATTGTCATATTTTTATCCCCTCCAAATCACAAATAAGCGGCTATTGCGCTTAACGCCCACAGTACAAAAAACTGGCCGTCAATCAGCGTTTCGTCTTTCACGCTGCGGGTGGTGGTCTTACTATAATAATATATTACAATAAAAACGGTGTATAAATGCCCCAGTAGTAACATTGCCACCAAGGCGGGCTTCCAAGTCATAGACAGCAGCGTGCCCAAGGCTGCCGTTAGGGCCAGCAAAATAAGTGTAACGGCCCATTTGGTTTTCTTCATACCAAAGGCTTTATAAAAACTTTCGCGCCCGATGATAAGGTCCTTATTTGCCGAGGTAAATCCCAGCGTTACCGAGCGCATAAAGACTAGGAGTACCGTGTAAAAAATAGCCACATACGAGGCCTTCCTCAGCAAAAGCCCGTTGGCATACGCAGGCAGGAACGCGCAAGCATACGCCCAGCCCAAGGCGGTTACAATGTCTTTGGTTCCGGGGAGTGATAAAAGTTGCAGTTTGAGTAAATGCCTAAACGGATAAGCAAAGCCCAACGCCAAGAAGAGAATCCCCAACACAGCGGCCCCGTTGCCCAGCAGCAGGGCGACGACGGCGGCGCCCAAGGCGGCTATTACGCTGGCGACCGTTAAAAAGCGTTTGTTTTGCCCAGGCTGTGCTTCGGCGGCGCGGTTAAAGGCGGTGAGTGCATAGACAAACAGCCCCGCAAACGCTAAAAATAATCCGCTGAAAGGCACGCTTTCTAGGCGCATACATACATAGGTAAGCGCGGTAGCCGCGCCCGCCGTGTAAAAACAGTTGCGCACCAAAAAGTGCCATATCATTTCCGGCAAATGGGATAAAACGGATTTCGGGTCCGGCTTGCGCAGTTCGCGCACGCGGGCGGCCACGCGGTCAATCACCCAGTTGGGTGTAGAGGCCCCGGCGGTGATAAAAATCTTTTTGGCACGTACCACGGGCAGTGGGTCAATTTCGCCCTCGGTTTCCACGTGTTGCACGGCGGGGGCCAAGCCTCTGCACAAAAGGGCCAGGCGCGCGGTGTTGGCGCTGTGGCGTCCGCCTACGACAATCACCAAATCGGCGTTTTTGGCTTGCTCAATGGTTTCCTTTTGGCGGTCCTTGGTCGGCTGGCAAATGGTGTTGGAAATTTGGCACTCATCCGCGTGTTTTTTAATTTCTTCGGCGGTTTCGTAAAAAACGCTTTCCTTTTGCGTGGTTTGCGAAACGACATTTACTTTGTCAAAATGGGGGAGTTTGGCGGCTTCCTCAGGCCCGGAAACTACCGTTCCCTTGCCTTGGGTGTAGCCTAATAGGCCGATGACTTCGGCGTGTCCGCCGTCGCCCACAATCACGGTGTGATAGCCCTGCCCGGCATATTTTGCAATAATGTTTTGCGCGTGCTTAACCAAGGGGCAAGTGGCGTCCACCACTTCCATACCGCAGGACTCTACTTCCTTTTGGAACGAAGGCGTAATGCCGTGCGCGCGGATAACCAGCACGCCCGATTTGTCGTCCGCTTCCTGCGGGCGGTCAATGGACGTGATTTGCTTGGCGGCCAGCATATCCGTTACCTGCTTGTTGTGGATAAGCGGCCCAATGGTGTAAACAGGCTTCTTGCCGGCGGCTTCCAATTCCAGCACCTTATCAATGGCGCGTTTGACCCCGGGGCAAAAGCCCGCGCTTTTGGCTACGGTTACGTCTTGTTCTTTTTCCATATATATATTATAGGAAATTCCGCGCCCGGTTTTTTGCCCGGCAGGGGCGGATTTTCTATAATTTACCTATGAACAAAATAATAATGGGTGTGGCGGCTTTAACGCTGCCTTGCGCCGCTTTTGCGGGCGCGTACGGCGATATGTTTAAAAACGGACACCTCCGCTTTGACTATACGCCCCAGGAAATTTCCGCGCTGGAAGAGCGCGCGGCGGAAGAATTGGACATCAATTTGAACTTTTTGGCTACTATCCCAGCAGATAAGCGGGACTTTACCAATACGGTGCGCGCGTTGGAAGACGCCTATACGTCTTATTGGTTCGTGCCGAAGAATTTATCGCTCTTATCGTATTTTCACCAAAACGCGGATGTGCGCGAAGCCGCCGCCAATTTGGAGGCCAAGGGCGTGGATAAAAAACTTTCCGTCTTTGCCCGCAAGGACGTATATAAGGCTTTAAAGGAATATGCGGACACGAAACCCCAGTTAAACCACGAGGACGCGCGCTTGCTGGCCAAATGGCTGGAACGCTTTGAGCGGGCCGGTATGGCGCTTAGTGAAAAGGATGCCAAAGCGTATGCCAAACTAAACACCGAGCGATTAAACAAAATTACCCAATACAATGTAAATTTGAATAATTACAAAGATGAACTGGTCGTTACGCGCGAGGAATTGGACGGCTTGGGAGAGACATATATCAACCGTTTGGAACGCACCAAGGACGGAAAATATATCGTTACGTTAAAATACCCGGATTACAACCCGTTTATGTCCTCGGCCAAGAGCGAAAAAGCGCGCAAATCGTTGCAGGAAAAGTTCGCCCGCCGCGGCGGCAAGGAAAATGTAAAACTGCTGGAAGATACGGTAGAACTGCGCCGCAAGCAGGCCGCCTTGCTCGGTTTTAAGCGGTACCCCGATTATGTGCTCCCGGTGCGTATGGCTAAAAATTACGAAACCTTGGAAGCGTTTTTAAAGAATTTACAAAAGGAAGTTACGCCCCTTGCCCAGGCGGATATACAAGCCTATCTAAAACTAAAAGAGGAAACCACCGGGCAAAAAGCGGACGAAATGACCGCGTGGGATTTACCGTATTGGAGCAACCAATATAAAAAGAAATATTATCAAGTGGATGACGATAAGATTAAGGAATATTTCCCGACGGATAAAGTAATTAGCGGGATGTTTGAGGTGTTTGGAAACCTCTTTGGCGTTACGTTTACCAAAGCGGCTTTGCCCACTTGGCACCCGGATGTGATTGTCTATCAAATTAAGGACAAAAAAACGGGCGAATTAATTTCCAACTTTTATTTGGATTTGTTCCCGCGCGACGGTAAATATACCCACGCCGCCACTTGGAGTTTTGTGGACCGTTTTGAACTGCCGGACGGACAGATGCAAACGCCGTCTGTGGTGATTGCGGCTAACTTTACCCCGGCGGGCAACGGTGTGCCGTCTCTCTTGGAGCACAGCGAAGTGGAAACCTTATTCCACGAGTTCGGGCACGTGTTGCAAATGTCTATGGCCACGTCCAAATACGCTACGCTCACGGGCGACAACGTGGCGTGGGACTATATTGAGGCGCACTCCCAACTATTGGAAAATTGGGCTTGGCAGCCGCAAGTGCTTAAAAAGATTTCCGCCCATTACAAAACGGGCGAAGCCTTGCCGGACGAACTGATTGCGTCCTTGGTAAAGTCCAAAAATGTGGGTGTGGCGGCAGCGTTTCTGCGGCAGAACTTTTTGGGCCAGTACGACTTGGCCCTGCACAGCGCCGCCAAGCGGGTGGATTCCACCAAATTATATAGCCAAATGATGAAGGCCATCAGCGGTATCCCGATGACAAAGGGCACTTACCCGCAGGCGAGTTTCGGGCATATTATGAGTTTGACCGACCCGTATGATGTGGGCTACTATGTATATGCGTGGTCCTTGGTGATTGCACAGGATATCTTTTCGCGCTTTGAGGCAGAAGGCCTGTTTAATGCGGAATTAGGCGCCAAGTTGCGTGAGTATATCTATACGCCCGGTACGGTGTATGACGAAAACGAAATGGTGGAAAAATTCCTGGGCCGCCCGTATAACGACAAGGCGTTTTTAAAGAGTTTGGGAATTAACTAAGCATAAAAAATCCGCGCTTTTATAGAGCGCGGATTTTTTATGGTAAATTTTACCGTTGCACCCAGTTGTTAAGCGCGAACCAGGATAAAAGCGATATGCCTAACAGTACCGCAAGCAGCATAATAATCCACACGCCGCGGAAACCGCTGTTTTCCGTTTGCGGGGTGGCTTCGCGCGGGGCGCAAAGCGCTTTTAGCATTGCTTCGGCGCGCAGTTCGGCTTCGTCCTGCGGTTTGGGCGATAAGGTGGCCGTGCTGGCGGGGTTGGTTTGCTCCAACTTAATCAGCGCGTTTTCCAGTTCGTGCAAAATCTGCATTGCCCGGAAGCGGAAGGATTGGTAATCCTCTACTGAAATGCAGGCATTTTCGTGATAAATGAGCGCGTTGTCATTTAATTCCAAATAAATATTTCCGCGCGTTTTTAAGAGCCCGATTAAAAAGGGAGTTAATACCAGCCCCGCCGCCGGGGTGGGGGCGTGTACGCGGTAGCGGCTGTCCACCGCCGGGATATTCGTCTTCATTAACGCATATTGCGACGGCGCAAACAGCGAGTCTATCGGTGCGATTTTGAGCGCGGGGAATTGCCGCTTTTTGAGTTCCGCCGTAAAGAGCGTTAATTTGACGGGTTTGGTTTTGGGATTATCGTCCGTGTAAATATTGTCGTCGGCTACGCGCATAAAGGCCAAATTGTCCGATGTTGTGCTGACATTTTGGTATTGGTGAAAAAATAGCGTAAAAAATTCCAGCCGCCCTGCCGTCAGTTCGGTGGTAACGGTGTCCTTTTCCTTATCAAAGCGGCAACCGTTTAGGCGCGCCATTTGCGCCAGTTGGGCAGAACGGGTGCGCGTGGTGGCCCAAAGGCCTACGCCCGCGCCAAGCATAATAACAATAATCGCAATAGTCATATCCATATCATACCAAAAAAATCCCCGCGTTTTTTATCCGCGGGGATTTTCGTAAATAAGCAAGAACTATTTAATTTCTTGCGCGGGTTTTTTGCTGGTTAAAATGGCCCAGCCCAACACCGCCAAAAGCGCAATTACCACTACCCAGCCGATTTTGCCCAAGGGGGTAAAATCGTTGTGGTAATTGACGATAATCGGCGCCACGATAACGGCTACCATATTTACCACCTTAAT
This sequence comes from Candidatus Avelusimicrobium stercoris, assembly GCF_002437085.1. Taxonomy (NCBI): domain Bacteria; kingdom Pseudomonadati; phylum Elusimicrobiota; class Elusimicrobia; order Elusimicrobiales; family Elusimicrobiaceae; genus Candidatus Avelusimicrobium; species Candidatus Avelusimicrobium stercoris. Next base: position 21,720 of record NZ_DJOA01000022.1, read on the forward strand.
CAAGGGGTTGACCGCCGGGCCCGCCGTATCTTTGAGCGGGTCGCCCACTGTATCGCCCACTACGCTGGCCTTGTGGCGTTCGGAGCCCTTGCCCGTGTTGGCCGCCAAATCGGTGGGTTCGTCTTCCACCACTTTTTTGGCGTTATCCCACGCGCCGCCCGCATTGGACATAAACACCGCGAGCAACTGGCCGGAAACGATAATCCCGGCTAAAAAGCCGCCCTAGGCTTCCACGCCAAACGCAAGCCCCACCACCACCGGGGAGACAATGCCTAACAAGGCCAAAATAATCAGTTCCTTTTGCGCGGCGACGGTAGAAATGTTTACCGCGCGGGTGTAGTCCGGCTTGGCTTTGCCTTCTAACACGCCACCTTTAAACTGGCGGCGGACTTCCTGCACGATAAGCGCGGCCGCACGGCTGACGGCGTTAATGGCAAAGGACGAGAACAGCCACGGCAAGGCCCCGCCGATAAGCATCCCAACGAATACCACCGGGTTGGAAACCACAATGCCCACTTGGGACAAAAGCGTAAGCACCTTGCCTTCGCCTGCGGCGGCCCAAGCGTCATTAAGCAAGCGTTGTACGTTGCTTACGTCCACCATATACGAGGCAAACAGCGATACTGCCGCAATTACGGCAGAACCGATAGCCACGCCTTTGGTAATGGCCTTGGTCGTGTTGCCTACGCCGTCCAAGTCCGCCATAATCTGGCGGGCTTTTTTGGTTTCGTCGTCCTCTTGTCCGTGCCAACTCATCTCGCCGATACCGTTGGCGTTATCGGCAATCGGGCCGAAGGAGTCCATCGCCACGTTGTTGCCCGTCAGGGTCAGCATCCCGATACCCGTCATCGCTACACCGTAGAGGATAAAGTTAAACTTTTCAGCAGGCGTCAGGCCGTCAATCGTACCAAAGATAAATACGGAGCAGAAGATAGAGGCTGCAATAACAAGCGTGGTCCATACGGCCGATTCAAAGCCTACCGCAATACCGGACAAAATGGTCGTAGCCGAGCCTGTGGCGGTGGATTTTTTGATTTCCTGTACCGGTTTGTTTTCCGTTCCCGTAAAGTATTCGGTCAAGCGGTCAATACCGATAGCCAAGATAATACCAATGGTGGTAGCGGCGAACGGTCTCCACCAGCCGCCGGGTACTTGGTCCATATAATAATATGCGAGCACGCCAAAAATCACTACGGAAATGGCGGCGGAAATGCTGTACCCTTTAAAGATAGCCTTCATTGCGTTCCCGGCGGAGCGTTTGGAATCCTTTACCGCATAGGTGCCGATAATGGAGCATAACACGCCGATACCGCGCACCAAGAGGGGGTAAACAATCCACTCGTGGTGGCCTGTAATCCGCCACAGCCCAATTCCCAGGATAAGACCGGAAACAATGGTAACCTCATAGGATTCAAAAATATCGGCGGCCATACCGGCGCAGTCGCCCACATTGTCGCCCACCAAATCGGCCACCACGGCGGGGTTGCGCGGGTCGTCCTCCGGGATGCCTGCCTCTACCTTGCCGACTAGGTCCGCGCCTACGTCAGCGGCCTTGGTGTAAATACCGCCGCCTACGCGCATAAATAAGGCCAGTAACGTACCGCCGAAACCGAAGCCCAACAGCGCATCCGGCGCGGCAATGCCAAAGATAATAAAAATAACCGTTCCGCCCAAGAGCCCCAGTCCGTCCGTCAGCATACCCGTAACAGTTCCGGCGCGGTAGGCAATGCGCAAGGCGTCGCCAAAACTGCGTTTAGAAGCCGCCGCCACGCGGACGTTTGCGTCCACGGCAATACGCATACCCAACTGGCCGACCAAAAGCGAAAAGACCGCACCCAATATAAAAGCCCCCGCACGGCCAAAGGCGGCAATGAGTTTTACTTTTTCGGGCGATAACCCGGCAAAGCGTTCCATAGAATCCTGCGAGACGGGTACAATATAGACGGATAAAAATAAGCAAACCGTCAGCAACCCAATCAGCGGCAAAATGGTTTTTAGTTGTCTTTTTAAGTAGGCGTTGGCGCCTTCCTTAATAGCGCCCCATACTTTTAACATTTCCGGGGTGCCGCAATCCTCGCGGATGACCTGCTTGCGCAAAAATAAGGCATACAAAAGGCCCAGCACCGCAATAAACAGTACGCCGAACAGCGCGTATTGTTCAAAGGTGCGCAGGGCCGATATTCCATACCACATAGCGTATCTCCTTTTGAACGGAAGTGAAACTTCCCCTATATTATAATAAATAATCCGCCAAACGGCGCTGGGGAAAATAGGCCTTTGGACCTAGGTAAAGAGGGCCCAAAGCCTCTTGAAGCGCGGCGGTTTGTTTTCTATACTATACGGTATGAAGCATATGAAACGGTTTTTTATATTTATTTGCACGCTGGGCTTGCTGGGTGTTTCGGCACAGGCACAGCGGCTTACGTCGCCCTTTTACACGCAGTTAAAAAGCAAAATGGCGGGTTCTGTGTTTGCGCAAAAGAACCCGGGCTTAAACCGCTTGGCTTGGATGCGCTATTATCCGGTCTCTAACCGGGTGGTGGAGCCGGTAGGAACTTGGGAACGGATAGGCTACTGGTTTGATTCATCCGATACTGTTTCCGCAATGGCTGGATATTTGTACCAAATGTACATTTCTGCCTCGGTGTACGGGGCCACGCAGGCACCTGCGCGCTTGGACGAAAACTATTTTGGCGCGCTGGATGCGTTTGAACATATGCGCGACAGTTTTAATGTGCAGGATAGTTTGGATTTTTACCGCAGTCATAAAAAGGAAATCAAAGCCCGCTTGGCTAATTATTTCAGCCAAGCGCGGTTGCCCAAGTATAATGCGGACGATTTGAAAAACGACTATGTAGAGGCGGCTTTTTTAAATACCTTAAAAAACTCCGCCGGAAAGACCGGGCGTGCAGGTTTTACCTTGGCCCGTGCCAAATGGACGGCATCTATCCCCGCGCAGGAAAAGGCTTTCTTTAAAAAATATATGCAAGCATCCTTGCAAGAATTAAGCCGCCAAGTGGTGTTGTACGAGGAAAACGCGGCTAGTTTGGACGTTTTGGACAAAACTGCCGGACGGTATAATTCCAGTTCCAAACAATACTTATACCGCCCCGCCTCCGACGAGTGCGCTGCCTGTACTTATGCTTCGTGCCGCAAAATTTGCCGCGCCGTGGTCGGCCGGGAAAATGCCCGGAGCGCAAGTAATTTGCGCCTGTACGAAATTACAATGCGACCGCAAAAAGGGGAATACCTGGCAGCGGCGGACGGAAAGACGAATTTTATTTCACCGGATGGCAAAAAATATCCGCAATGGCAATACCACGCCGCTGCGTTGGCGGTAGCCCGGCGCGACGGGAAATTTGTACCCGTGGTGATAGATAAATTTTTGTTTAAGGAACCGGTGGAATTTTCCGCTTGGCTTAAAAAGTTTGATGCTAAAACATCGGTAATGTATTTGAAACCGTTTCGGTTGCGGGCGGCGGATGAAAAACGCCTCGTCAGCCCGGACGGACGGAAAGGGAAAAACATTGTAAAAGATGGGCGGACTTATACGCCATATCCCGTTGGAAAATGATTTAAAAAAGCCCCGCTAAAAAGCGGGGCTTTTTACAAGATGTTTACCCGGCACAGCAGCCGCAGTCTCCGCCTGTAATGTCTTTAATATCCAGGCCGATATCCTCCAAGTCTTGCTCGTGTTCCACCTCGTCCTCCAAAATCTGGCGCAGTAAGTGGAAGGTAATCGGGTCCTTGTCCTTTACCATATCTAAGAGTTTGTTATAAACCTCTATGGCACAGCGTTCGCCTTGCAGGTTTTGCGCAAGCAGCATTTTGGACTCGCTATCCTTAGGCGCTAAATAGCCGCAGGTGCTTTCCTTATACCAATCCTGCGGGGCCAAAACAGGTGTGCCACCCAGTTCTATAATACGCTTGGCCAATTTGCCGGCGTGCTCCAATTCCTCTGCGGCGTGTTCCTCCATTTCCGCAATCAGTTTCGGGGCGCACGCGCCTGTGGCTACTTTGGCGCCCACCCAATATTGGTAGTACGCCAGCCACTCATCACAATAGGCTTTATTTAAAGCCGTTACCAACGCTTGCACATCTACCCCTGCTCTGTGTACGATTTCTTTTCCCTTCATCCCCATATTTTTACCCCCTGTTTGGTTATTGTCGGGTGCGCAAAAAAGCCGCCCCTTACCGCCAGTATAGCAGTTGGAGCGGCCTTTGCCTTGGGATAAAAAAGGTTAGTTAAAAGGCCCCGCCTATGATAAAGCCAACGAGGTCTCCGCCGTCTTGCAAGTTATGGGTATAGTTCAGCCCCACCGGGAGCGGAAAACGCCATAATTTGTAAGATAAAGTTGCCCCGGCGCCGCTGTGGGCGCGGTATCCGCCGCCCGCATAGACGTAGGCGTTTTCGTAAAACGGAGCCAAGGACAAAAGCCCCGTATTGTTTCGCAAGAGATAATAGACAAACGAGGCGCCAACGCCAAGGCCTCTTTCTCCGCGGATTTGGCGGTCATAACGGCCAAAGGTGAGTAAATCGGCGGATAAAACTTCATCGCTAAAAGACGCCTTAAACGCATCTTGCGCCTTGCCTTGTACAATTAGCATATGGCGGTTTTTCAGTTCTAACACCCACGCGGCGTTTACGCCCAGTTTGGCGATATCGTAATCGCTCCCCGTCCAGTTTCCGCCACCCGTATAAAAAATATCGGCGGCGTAGCCTTGGCGGGCGTGGGGAAGGTTGCGAAGGCTTTTTTCTTTATCGGTTAGCCCGTAGCCAGAAAGCGCGCCCATATTGGTGCCTTGGCGGATATCATCCGTCAGGCGCAGGCCCAAGGTAATTTGGTTATGGTTGCCGTTATCAAACCCCGAGGCGGAATAAGCATAGCGGACGTATTCCGGGCGGATAAACGCGCGGACGGTGCGGGAAAAACGGTGCGAATAAGTGGCGGAAACTTGCTCTTTTTTAGAGTGGACTTGGCCCTTTAAATCGTTGGTGTATTCGTCCTCGTCGTCGGTGGTGGAGAATATGCCAAACATATTGGAGCGGTAACCGCTGTAAAAACGCTGGTCAAAATTCAGTTTGGTGTAACCCACGGATAAATGGTCATCCCCTTGGGTAATCCCAGCGCTGGCGGTTGTGCCGTCTTGGCTGCCGCCCACAAATAAAAAGGTACTTTCGCCTTGTTTAAACAGGTTCCCGCCCGCAAGCGAAACACCCGCCGCACTTTTGGCCCCGCCCGCCGCAAAGGCGAGGGGAAAGATATAACTGCCGTCTTGGGCGTCAATGGATATGTTTACTTTGTCGCCTTGCGCTGTGGTGGAAAAGTCCAACTTTTTAAACACGCGCAAATTGTGTAAATCGTCCTGTGCTTTGTCGTATGTTTCGGGCGTAAACGCGTCGCCCGGTTTTAGCAGGAATAATTTTTTTAGCGTTTGGGGGCTCATCCGCGTGGAAGAGGCCGATACTTCGCCCACGGTTTGGGCGAAGGCGGAAAGCGAAAAACAAACCAGTAAAAGAGAGAGAAAAATCTTCATATATAAAATTATATCTTTTATACTTACCGGTAGGTAATTTATTGCTTAAAACATATTTGCTATAATAACCAACAAAGATATTAGGAGGGGCTATGCCCAGGCGTGATAAAGTAAATTATTATTTAGATTTAGCCGATGTAGTTTCCCAGCGCGGCACTTGCCTGCGCCGCCGTTACGGGGCGGTTATCGTCAAAAATGACGAAGTGATTTCTACCGGGTATGTGGGGGCACCCCGCGGGCGGAAGAATTGCACCGATTTTGGGTATTGTATCCGCCAACAATTAAATATCCCGCGTGGGGAACGCTACGAACTGTGCCGTAGTGTGCACGCCGAGGCCAACGCCATTATTAGCGCTCCGCGTGATAAAATGCTGGGGGCCACCCTGTATTTGGCCGGGCGCGAAGCCGACACTGGGGAATATATTAAAAATTCGTCCAGTTGCTCTATGTGCAAGCGTATGGTAATTAACGCGGGGATAGAAAAAGTGGTTATTCGCGATACGGAAAACGATTACCGCATAATTAACGTGCAGGAGTGGGTGGATAACGACGAGTCTTTAAACGGAACGCGGGGATATTAGGGGGCCTTTTTGCACGGAGGTATAATTATATGCGAAATTTAAGATGTTATTATTCTGCCCCATTAGCACGATTTCTGCAACAATCCATCGAAGAAATCTTAGGTACTATCCACGCCAATAATGCTACAACTGACACTACCATTCAGCAAAGTAATACTTGGAAGCAGGAGGTATTTGTTCTCAAAGAGCAATTAGCGGCTTTTAATGAAGGACAGATATTATTTGAATACACTATTCCTCGCATGGGTAAGCGGGTAGATGTTGTTTTTTTGCATAATAATATTGTTTTTTTGCTAGAGTTCAAATGTGGTGATGGGGAATATCATTCTGCAGCTTATGACCAAGTATATGATTATGCATTAGATTTACGTAATTTTCACAAAGAAAGTCATTACCGATTATTAGTTCCTATTCTCATTGCTACATCTGCACCAACATTAGAAAATACTATAAACGACAAAGAGCGAATACTCATGCCTTTGTGTTGCAATGCTCATAATCTTACAGATATTATTCAGCGGGTTTCCACCAGGTACAAAGAAAAGGCTTTTGATTATCCTCAATGGGTAGAATCGGAGTACTTACCCACACCTACAATTGTAGAAGCAGCTCAGGCCCTATATAGAGGACATAATGTACACGATATAACCCGTAATGACGCGGGCGCCACCAATTTAACTGATACGACCGAAGAACTTTCTAGAATTATTGATTATAGCAAGCAAAATCATCGTAAATCTATTTGTTTCGTTACCGGAGTTCCAGGAGCAGGGAAAACATTGGTAGGTTTAAATATAGCAGTTGAACGTTCAAATGCTCAAAAGGGTGAGCATGCTGTATTTTTATCTGGAAATTTTCCTTTAGTACATGTGCTTCAGGAGGCTTTGGCACGCGATAAAGTGGAGCAAGAAAAACAACTTGGGCAGAACCTTACAAAAAGGGAGGCTCTGCGGAGGACGTCTGCCTTTATTCAAATTATTCACAAATATCGGGACTATTTTGTGAATAATACTTATATTCCCCCGGAAAGGGTGGCTATATTTGACGAGGCACAACGCTCTTGGACTAAAGAAATGTTAGCTAAATTTATGAGTACGAAGAAAGGAATCAGTAATTTTCCATACAGTGAACCAGAATTTTTAATCAGTACGATGGATAGACACCAAGATTGGGCGGTAATTATCTGTTTAATTGGTGGCGGACAGGAAATAAATACTGGAGAGGCAGGTTTGCCGGAATGGTTTGCTTCTTTACAGCGTTCATTTCAATATTGGGATGTATATATTACTCCTCAGTTAAATGATGGGGAATACCGACGAGATAAAAGTTGGGAAGAACTGCTATGTGGATTAAATGTAACTGAAAGCCCAGCATTACATTTAAGTACCTCCATGAGGTCATTTCGCACTCCTTATTTATCTGCTTTTGTGAAAGCGTTATTGGATGTAAATAGGGAAAAAGCCAAAGAACTATATGCTCAAATCAAGGACAAATATCCTTTGAAAATTACTCGCAGTTTATCTGGGGCTAAACGGTGGATTAAAGAACAGGCCAGGGGAACAAATAAATACGGATTATTAGCTAGTAGTGGAGCAATGCGGTTAAAGCCAGAGGGAATCTTTGTTAAAAATGAAATATCCGTAGCTAACTGGTTTTTGAATGATAAAGACGACGTGCGTTCTTGCTATGCATTAGAAGATGTAGTTACTGAATTTGATGTGCAAGGATTAGAGGTAGACTTTTCTATTGTGGCTTGGGATGCGGACTTTCGATTTGATGGACAAAAATGGACCTATAATAATTTTGCAGGAACTCGTTGGACTCACATAAACGTTCCAGAAAAACAGCTCTACTTAAAGAATACATACCGTGTTTTGTTAACTCGCGCCCGTCAAGGAATGGTGATTTTTGTTCCCTATGGCAACATAAATGACGCTACACGTCTGCCATCTTTTTATGATAATACGTACAATTACTTAAAAACATTAGGTATAACTGAAATCATATGATGATTTCAGTTAATAGTGAAATATTTAAATAAAAAACCCGCCGTTAGGCGGGTAATATTTCAAATGGCGGAGTCGACGAGATTCGAACTCGCGGTCTCTGCCTTGACAGGGCAGCGTGTTAACCAGGCTACACCACGACTCCTTTACTTGCTACATATATATTCTAACTAATTCTGCGGTTTCCGTCAACACTTTTTAAAAAAACTTTATTTGTATAGGGAAATTAATCAAAATTTCCCCATAAAATTTGTTCCAATTCCAACTCCACTCCGTGTTTTTCCTTCACTTTTTGGCGCACTTGGTCCATTAACGCCTTAATATCTTCGGGGGTGGCGTGGTTAAAATTAACAATAAAGCCCGCGTGTTTTTCAGACACCTTAGCCCCGCCTACGGATAACCCGCGCAGGCCCGTGTCGTCAATCAGGCGCGAAGCATAATCCCCCACCGGGCGTTTAAACACGCTCCCGGCCGAAGGATATTCCAAGGGTTGCTTTTCCACGCGTTTGTGCTGAATGGTGTTGCGGGTTTCTATCAGTTGCGTAAATTCGCCCTTGGCCAGTTTAAAGCAAGCAGACAAAATAATGCAGTTTGCAATGCCTTCCACCCGGCGGTAGCCGAATTTAACGTCTTCTTTTAATAATGTTGCCGGGCGGCCTTCCAAATCTATTACGTCAAAATATTCCAGGCAGTCAAAGGTTTCCTGCCCGAACGCGCCCGCGTTCATATACACAGCCCCGCCAACACTGCCCGGAATGCCGGATAATTTTTCCATCCCGGCCAGCCCCGCCTTACAGGCCAGTTCGCATACTTTATCAAGCGCGGCCCCGGCCTCGGCGCGGATATGGTCGCCCTCTACACGGATGTTGTTCATTTTTTTGGTGGAGCAGACAATACCGCCAAGGCCCTTGCCACTTACTAAAATGTTAGAACCAAAGCCGATAATGCGCAGCGGAATATTGCCCGTGCGGGCCAGTTTTAAAACAAAACTCCACTCCTCCCGCGTTTGGGGATAAACATACACCTCCGCCGGACCGCCCGCCCGGTAAGTGGTATGCTGGGCCATCGGTTCGTTAAAGAGGCAGTTTTCGCCAAAGAAATTTTTTAATTCTTGCTTGTAATCCATATCCGGTTAAAAGTTAAGCCCAATGCCGCCCTGCAAGGCGTGGTTGTCGGCTGTATAGGTATAAGCGCCAAACATATAGACGAACGGGAACGGTTTTACATTTACGCCCGCCGTATAGCGCACGGCGCCGTCCGAGGTGGAGCGTTCCTCGCCCAGATTCCGCGTTTTCAGTTCGCCGTAGTCGTAGCCTACGCCCACATACGGGGTGAAGAACAGCACGCTCATAGAAGCCACGGCGGAAGCGGAATAGTGGTCCGTTGTGTACCAGTCGGTCTTGCCGCGGTCATAAAAGCCCGCCAAGGACAAATGAACCGTATCAAATAAATCGTAATTATATTTTAAACCGCCGCCCAAGGATTGAAAGCCGTTCATATCCGTTCCGCGTACCACAACTCCCAAGTCCAGCACCGGGATTTTGGTTTCGGCGGTAATAAAGCCGGCATACAGGTAATCGTCGGAGGTAATATTGTTTTTGTCGGAAGGTTTAACGGCGCTTAACGTGGCCCCGATATCAAAGCCCGGAAAGGTGGTCCCTCTGCCGGTGTGGAAATCGGCCACGCCAATCATAGCGTTAATATCTTTATTATAGGCGGACAAGTCGGACGATGCGGAATAATGCGCGCGGAAATCGTCTGCGATATTGGTGGCGGAAGCATAACCCGCCAAGGTGAAAAAAGCGAACAAAAGGGCTAAAAGTTTCTTCATAGTTTTCTCCATTGCGAAATTGCAAGATATATAATATGATAGAAAATGACGGGGGGATGTGCAACCCGTCCGGCGGATAAGGACAACGAGCCGACCGCCTAGGAGTGAACTATGGTAAGCAAATTAGCCGGAACTCTGACAAAAGAAAGAATTGACGTAAACGCATTAAGAGAACAATTTTTTAACCCGCAAGGCACGCCCGTGCCCGTGAAATTTGGCACATCAGGCCACCGCGGCAGTTTAGGGACGGGCTTTTGCGCCCTGCACGCCCGCGCGATTGCGCAGGCGGTAGCGCGTATTCATCAGGAACAGCATATTACGGGGCCGATTTTGGTGGGGGGAGATACGCGTTTAATGTCGCGCGATACGGCCAATTTGTGCGCCGAGGTGCTTACAGGGAACGGGCTCACCGTTATTTTGCCTGATATGCCCTTGCCCACGCCCGTTTTTTCCTTTGAAATTATTAACGGCCGTGCGAGCGCTTCGCTAAACGGCACCGCCAGCCACAACCCGCCGCAGGATATGGGTTTAAAATACAATCCGTCTAATGGCGGTCCGGCGGATGCGGCGGTAACGGGCAAAATTGAAACATATGCCAACTATTATATGGCGCATACGGACGAAATTAAATCCTTGGACCTTGCGCAGGCGCGCCAAAAGGGACTTGTCCGGCAGGCCGATTTGATTACGCCCTATATCACGGCGCTTGCTAAATTTATTGATTTTAAAAAGATTGCCGCTTCCCCGCTTAAATTTGCTATTCACCCGCTGGGCGGTAGCAGTTTGGCGTTTTACGAAGCCATTAAGGAAAAATACCACTTGGACAATGTGGAGATTGTCAGCAAGGTGCAGGACCCCACCTTCTACTTTATCCCCATTGACCACGACGGCAAAATCCGTATGGACCCCTCGTCTAAATACCCGATGTCGCCGCTTATTAAACTGGTGGAGGACGGCACTTATGATTTTGCCGGTGCCAGCGACCCGGACGCCGACCGCTTTGGCTGCGCTACCAAAAAGGGCGGCTTAATTCCGCCGAACCACGCTCTGTGCGTAATGGCGGATTACTTGTACCGCCACCAAAAGGTGCGCGAGGCTTATTCCATTGGCCGGACCTTGGGCACGACTGCGCTGTTAGACCGCATTGCGGCGGACCACGGGCTGAAATTGGACGAGGTAAACGTCGGCTTTAAATACTTTGTAGAAGGCATTGTAAAGCGCAAATATGTGCTGGCCGGAGAGGAAAGCGCGGGGATGTCCGTCAGCGGCTGGACCCCGGAAAAGGACGGCATTTTGGCCGTGTGCCTGCTAATGGAAATTACTGCCGCAGAGGGCGATATTGCCGCGTTGTACGACGGTTTGACCGCCAAGTATGGCACGCCCTATTATACGCGGGTGGATATCCCGACCGACGAAGTCACCAAAAAGCGCGTAAAGGGCTTAAAGGCGTCTGATTTTGATACGCTCCAACAGGTGGCGGGTGAACGGGTAACCCGCGTGCGCGATACGGACGGCATTAAAATTTATTTGCAGTCCTCGTGGCTGTTGGTGCGGCCTTCCGGCACGGAAAATATTTTAAAAATCTATGCCGAAACCTTTATCAGCCAAAAGCATTTGGACGAACTGATTAAGCAAGCCCAACGGCTGTTGGCGTAAAAAGGATAGCCTTTACAAGGGGGGGCGGACCAGACGGCCCGCTCCTTTTGTTTTGGTAAAATAAAGTATATGATGAATTTTTTATATGTTGGGCTAGGCGGTTTTGTGGGCGCTTCCTTGCGCTATGGCGTTACGGTGTTGGGAGCCCTTTTATCGTGGAGAGGCCATTGGGCTACGCTGGCCGTCAATGTGCTGGGCAGTTTGGCAATCGGCTTTTTAGCCCCGTATTTTGAAGACTCCACCCACCCCGGGCGGCTGGTTTTGATAGTCGGCGTGCTGGGCGGTTTTACGACGTTTTCCTCTTTTTCGCTGGATACGCTTACACTGTACCACAACCGGGAATTTATTTGGGCCGGGTTAAATGTGTTGCTTAATGTGGCGGTTTGTTTGGCTGCGGTGTGGGGCGGTTTTAAATTACATCAAATATTGTAAAAATTGCTTATAAAAAGGGCCCGCGCTCGGTAAGAGGCGGGCCCTTGCTATATATATGTAAGGTTAAGCGCGACGGTCCAGTACGTAAAAACTGCCGTTTTCGTGCTTTTTGGCCAGGCATTTTAGTTCACTGCCGATATTGCTGACCATAGCAAACGAAGTAAGCGGTTTTTTGGTGTTGTGTACAATGCCGATACCAATGGAAAGGAAATTAAATTTTTCCGTTTCGCCCTTGCGGTTGGTGGAAATCATATAGCCGTTGGTGCGGTCCTCGTCGTTGTAAAAGGACGGGGCGACAGCGTCGGTTTTGGAGGTAATTTCCTTGGCGATGGCTTCCGCCTTATCAAACGCGCAAACGACGATAAAATCGTCCCCGCCGATGTGCCCTACAAAAGAAGTGGGGTCTTGCATAGCGGCGGATACGATAATTTGCGACTCGGTTTTGAGCACGCGGTCCCCGGCTTCAAAGCCGTATTTATCGTTAAAGGATTTAAAATTGTTTAAATCGCAATACAGCACGGCGAAGGGGTGCCCGGCGGCGATGTCCTGCTCTACGCGCGCTTGGATAGACGGATTGCCCGGCAGGCGTGTAAGCGGGTTGCAATCCATTTTTTGTTTGTTGCGCTTTAAGAGCAGTTTTACGCGCGCGACGATTTCGTCCTCATCGGCGGGTTTGGTTAAATAGTCGTCAATATCCAGCCCCAAGCCTTCCAGTTTGGTGGATTTGTCCGACACCGCGGTAAAGATAATAATCGGCGTGTGCAAATATCCCGTGCGGCTGCGGACCTCGCGCACGACGTCAAAGCCCGTCTTTTTGGGCATTTCGTAATCCAAAATCAACAAATCGGGGTTTTCTTTATAGGTTTTATCAATGGCCTCTTGGCCGTCCTCGGCCTCAATTACGGTAAACCCGGCATTGGTTAAAATTTCCGAAACTAAAAAGCGGATAGCGTGCGAATCGTCCGCCAGTAAAATTTTTGCATTGTGTTCCATAGGGATATTTAATTAAATATTACCGTCCCGCGCAATACCCCCTTTTTCGTATAATGAGTATATGACCTACGCCATTTTATTTATCGGTTTGCTCCTGGTATTGGGGCATATATTTTCGTCTTTGTTTGAAAAAACGCGCCTGCCGGATGTACTGCCCCTGATGGTGCTGGGGATGCTGATGGGGCCGGTGCTTCACTTGGTGGACCCGCAGTCTTTCGGGCAGGCCGGGCAGATTTTTACCACTTTGGCGCTCATTGTGGTGCTGTTTAAAAGCGGGCTTGAATTTCGGATTTTGTCCTTGCGCGGAGCCGTTGGGCAGGGGCTTTTATTAACCACCGTTTGTTTTGCCTTGGTAACCTTGGTAATTGGATTTTTGGCGCAGGAACTGTTGCAGGTCCCGCAAATTTACGCGTTTATCATTGGCGTAATCGTGGCGGACAACTCTACGGCCATTATTTCGCCCTTGCTTGCCAAATTACAAGTGTCTAAAACCGCTAAGACCATTTTGTTTTTGGAGGCCAATTTAACGGGCGTTTATTCCATTGTGCTGGCGATTGCGCTCTTGTCGGCGGCCTCGCACGGGGAAAAATTAACCGCCTCTTTGCTGGCGGTAGATGTGGTTAAATCCTTTGGTATCGGTATTATTTTTGCGTTGGCGGCGGGTGTGTTTTGGATGAGCATTTTAAACCGTGTGCGCCGCTTGGAAAACGCCATTTCGCTTACGTTTGCGTTTGTATTGCTTGTGTATAGCGTCAGCGGCATTATCGGCGGGGACGGGGCGATTGCCACGCTGGCGTTCGGCGTGGTGGCGGGGAATATGCGCCTTATTAAGCGGCTTCGCTTACCGCGGCTGGATTTCCGCAATTTGCTTACGCTAAACAACGGGGAAAAGGTATTCTTTGAGGAAGTGGAGTTTATTTTTAAAACACTTTTCTTTGTATATATGGGTATTTGTATGCGGGTGGGGCGGCTGGATTTGGTGGCGATTGGTTTTATATTAACGGTGGCTAAATTTATCTTCCGCGCTCCGGTGGTCAATTATTGCCTGTCTAAAAATTTGTCGCGCGGGGACTGCTCCGCCGTTTTGGCGATGTGCCCCAACGGACTTGTCAGCGCGGTGCTGGCGGCAATGGTGGCTTCCCAACTGCCCGAGGAAGGTTCCGTAGTGCAAGATGTAATTTATGCGGTCATCTTTTTTAGCGTAATCGGTTCAAACCTGATGTCCTTCCGTATAGAAAAGGGCGGGCTTAAATGGTTAAGTAATTCTCTCTTCCACCGGCACGCAGAGCCACAGGCGCAACTGCCTACCGAAAATAAATAACTTTAAAACGCCCCATAACAGGGGCGTTTTTACAGGGGTTTGTAAATGAAGGAAAGCAAATTTTGCCGGATGTGGTCGCGCCGCCACGAAAAGAAATTGTCCTTATCACAGCAAGTGCAATAGGCGGGTGCGTGGATGTTTTTGGCGGTTAGCCCGGCCTTTTCCAGTTGCAGGCGGATTTCGGTCGTTAAATCTACAAAAAATTTGTTGTTTTGGGTTAGCACGCTTTGGGGCGAAAATTGGCAGGCGGTATCCGCTTGCACCTCAAAACAGCACTTTTGGATATGTGGCCCCAAATAAGCAAAGAGGGGACCTTTTGCCCCAGCCTGTTTGAGGGCTTCGGCGGTTTTGTAGGGCAGTTGACGCACCACCCCGCGCCAGCCGCAATGGGCGAGCGCAAAGAAATTACCCGTAGTGTCCCATAAAAATAAGGGCACGCAGTCCGCCGTTAAAATAGCCGCGCCCCAGCCCGGGCAGTTGGCCAGCACCCACACATCGGCTTCTTGCGCGGGTTGTTGGGCTAAGGCTTGCGCTTCGGAGGGGGATGATATCAAAATAATTTTGTCGCTATGCGTTTGGTGGATATGCAAAATTTTGTCCGCCGGGATATCTAATGCCTGATAAACGGGCGTTTGGGCGGCGGTTTCGCGCATATTTCCCGTGTGGCGCGAGAGCGTGCCGCCGCGTAAACCTGTTGCAAGCAGTTGGTCGTCTGCGTAAATCTTCATAGGAGTTTTTTTAAATGTACGGTGGAAATTTTATCTGCCAGCAAGGTTTGCGCCAGTTTTTTAAAGCGTTGCGGGGCATCGCTGGCGTAAACGGTTACGCGCCCCTTCCCCTTGGTTTCGGCTAAATTGTGTTTGTCCAAAAATACGCGCGCGGCTTCGGCCAAGGTGTCGGCGGAATCCACCAAGGTTACTTTTTTACCTAAAATGTCGGCTAAAACGCCTTTTAATACCGGGTAATGCGTACAGCCCAAAATGACGGTATCGGCTCCGCTTTGAAGAACGGGGGCCAAATATTCGCGCGCAATTAATTGCGCGGCGGGTTTATTTGTCCAGTTTTCCTCTACAAGCGGCACAAACAGCGGGCAGGCCTGCTGGATAATTTGGGCATTTGGTTTCTTTTTTAAAATGGCTTTGGGATAAGCCTTGCTTTTTACGGTTCCTTCGGTGCCGAGTACGGCAATATGTCCGTTGCGGGTAACGCTTACGGCCTTGGCCGCGCCGGGCTCTATAACTCCCATAACGGGTACGGAAAGTTGCTTTTTGAGTTCGCCCAACGCTTGGGCGGAGGCGGTATTGCAGGCCGCTACAATCAGTTTTACGTTTTGCTCCTGTAAAAAACGGCCTATTGCCAGCGACAGGCGCGTTACGGCTTCCTTGGATTTGGAACCATACGGCACATTGGCCGTATCGCCGAAATAAATCAAATCCTCGTGCGGCAGGGTGCGGCGCAGAGCGTCCAAAATCGTCAGCCCGCCCAGCCCGGAATCAAACACGCCAATCGCTTTTTTTGTCATACGGTTATTATAGTAATTATATATCGGTTGGAACAAAGGCCTTTCTTTGTGCTAGAATATCCTTATGCTGAAAAAGGCGTTGTTTCTATTAATGGTGGGCTTGTGCTTGTGCGCAAGCGCCTTTGCCGCGCCCAATAACCAAAGCGCTCCGCTTTTGGTGGGGGGCAATTTTTCGTCGCACGCAACGCCGGCGCCCAATGCGGCTGTTTTCAATCAGGCCGCCCGCAATGCGGAAATTGCGCGCTTAAACGATATGCTCCGCCAGCAGAACTTCCAAGAGGCTATCAAACGCGTAAATGATTTAACCGCTAAAAACTTTGTGGATAACCGCTTCCATTTAATCTTGGCGATTGCCTATGACGGCCTGGCGAAATACGATGACGTGATTTATTCCGCCGGACAGGCGATTGCCGTCGCCCCGCAGGACCCGCGCGCCTATATCTTGCGCGCAGGTGCTTATTTGCAACAGCAAAATTACGAACGCGCCCGCCTGGATGTGGATATGGCGTTAAAGTTGAATCCTTCTTCTCGTTTGGCGCAAAAATTGCAACTGGAATTGGACGAAAAAACCGCTACCAAAACCGTGGACGATGTAGCCGCGCCAGCGGCCAAAAAGCCCGCCCCGCGCTGGGTAACGCTGTACTTTTTAGCGGTGTTTGTGGCGGTACTATTGTTTGTGTATTGGCGTTATGAAGATGTCTTCCGCCAGCCCAAAAACGCCTTTAACCGCCGCGAAGTGGACGTAAAGGAGCAATACGATTTTATCCGCCAAATCGGCGAAGGCGGTATGGGAAAGGTGTACGAGGCGTATGATAAGGTGTTAAAGCGCAAAGTGGCTATCAAGCGTGTACGCCCCGAACTGGTGCGCAGTTCATATGTGCGCGAGCAATTTTTGTCCGAAGCGCGTATGGTGGCTTTGCTGCGCCACCCGTGCATTGTGGAAATTTACACGGTTATTGAGTCCGAAAGCGCGCTTTACCTGGTGTTTGAATATGTGGACGGGCAAACCTTGGAAACCCGCTTGGATATTGACGGACGGTTGCCCTTTTCCAAGGCCAAAAAGATTTTTGAATATGTGTGCCGTGGGCTGCATTATGCGCACTCGCAGGATATTATCCATTGCGATTTGAAGCCCGGCAACATTATGATTTTTGACGATGATAAAGCCAAAGTAATGGATTTTGGCGTAGCCAAAAAATCCGTGGACCACGAAACGGGCGCCCGCACCGTGGCCGGAACGCCTGCCTATATGGCGCCGGAACAGCAGAAGGGTTTTATGCGCAAACAGAGCGATGTGTATTCCTTGGCACTGTGCTTGTATGAAGCCTTGGTGGGGCAAGTGCCGTGGACGGTAAAGGGCTTTGATATCGCCAACAAAAAGATTGTGCCTGTCTCCAAACTCGCGCCGGATATTCCCCCGGCGGTGGACCAGTTGCTGGAAGATGCGCTTAAAGAGGACCCCAAACAGCGTATCCAGTCCATTGACGAGTTTTGGAGCCGCTTGGAAGCCATTGAACCCCTGCCCGAAGACCCCGAACGGACACACTATTAATTTGTTTTTTACTAAAAAAGCCCTAGGCGAAAACCTAGGGCTTTTCTCTGTGCAAAAAACATCCTCCTGCGAAACTGCAAAGGCCCTAATTTTTATAACAGCAAAAAATGTAGTTTTTGTTGTTGATGTTGTGTTGTTTACTGTAAAGGGGTTGTT
>NZ_DJOA01000045.1:0-6485 GCF_002437085.1 Candidatus Avelusimicrobium stercoris
TGGCTGTTGGCTGTTGGCTGTTATTTATATTTTTTTCAAGCATTTTTAAATTCCTTTTTCAATCCTGTATTTTATATATGTATTATCCTAACACACATTGTTTAACTAAACCATCAAAGGTATTATCATTTAGTCTAAAACAAAATTCATTTACGTATTCTTGCATATATTTTACCGAAATATGATGGTAAATACCAAAGATACCTCTTTTTAATAAAGCCCAAAAACTTTCTATACCATTAGTATGTATTCCATCACCTATACTATATTGACCAATACTATGATTTACAGATAAACGAACAAAATTATTCTTATTAGGATAATTTAAGATATTATAACCCCTATAATCATCTGGCATAACTAAAGTATTGTTTTTGCATACCTTATCTAATACGGCAAATAATTGCTTTCCAGTAAGTTTTTTACCCTCTTTATTGGGTAAAGCCACAACGGCATATACTTTATTGGTTTTTCGCTCTTTAACACCTATTATAGCGGTTTTTCTAGTTCCTCTGCCTCTGGGTGCTTTAGGCAAATCATCATCATCTTTTCCAGTTGTTTTCGTTGGTTTTCCACCCACATAGGTTTCATCAATTTCAACAATGGCTTCAAAGGCTTTGCTCATATCAGTATTTCCCATAGCAGACCTTATTTGTTTTAACATTCTCCAAGCCGTTTTGTATGTTACACCTAATTCCCTTTTTAACTGCATCGCAGATACACCTTTCCTACTTATTAGAACAAGATTTATAGCATAAAACCATTTTCTTAAATCTGTATCTGATTTCTCAAAAATCGTATTTGCAAAAATAGAAAACTCACTATTGCAGTTATTGCAATGACACATCCTAGGAGATGTATGCCTGTGATACACATTATACGTAGATCCACATTTAGGACAATATATACCATTTGGATATTTTTGGTCTATAAAATATTTAATCACATCCAACTCAGTATTAAACCTCTTTTGAAACTCAAAATAATTCATATACACTTCTCCTATATCTAACAGTATATGAAATTATTTACTATTTGTCAAGGGATAATTCCGTTTATTTTTATAAACGACAGATCCCGTATAAAGACACTACGGGATGACGGCTTAACAACAAGTGCCTGCGCGCTTAATTCAGGTTTTACTCTCATAGAACTCCTAGTTGTCGTTCTTATCATCGGTATTTTGGCGGCGGCTGCCATACCGTCGTACCGGGTGGCGGTAGGGATGAGTAGGGTGTCTTCAATGTATGCACTTGTCCGAGCAGTGGATCAAGCCCAGCAGCATTTTTATATGCAAACAGGCCGCTATGCCGCCAATTTAGACGGCTTAATTATAGCAATGCCGTCGGGATTTAAAAAAATAAATGAGCGGACCATTGTCAGTAATGATATACGCTGTCAAATAGCCATAAAAAATTCTAACATTTACGCTTTCCAATGCTATGATAATAAAATAGAGGTGTTGTTGGAAAAATATTTAAATTCTCCTTATATGCATTGTGCCGCGAACATTGACAAAGAGTTTGGCCTTAAAATTTGCCGTAATATTTCCGGACGGGAAGACCCCTCCGGGAATTGGACTAATGATTATGGCAAGCAATTTTACTATTACTTTTTAGGCAATTAACTAGCGGCGGATAAACAGGTTCCAAAAGGTTTTCCACGGGTGTTTTTGGGGGAAAAATACGTTCAATACAGCCTTTTCCGTTAAAGCGTTGGGGGTGGGATTATCTATAAAAACAGTCAAGTTTTTAGGGGCAATATCCGTAATATTTTTTATCTTTTTTTCAGCGGGATAAAAGGCAAAGCCTTCCGCCTTTAACCCCAGTTGCGTATGCAGGCGGAAAACGCTTTCCTGCGCTAAATAGGCGGCCTGGTCGGTAGGCAAGGCGGATAAATCCTCCCCGTTTAGGGCCAGTGCGCCAAAGGAAATAAGCCCGCTTTTGGCAAGCGTTTTTAACTCTTTTTCTGTTAGTAAATTTTGCCACGGCTCTTGGTGCGGGTTTTGCCATTTGTTATAGGTGCCGGTGGTATTTGTAGGTAAAAATAATGTGGCCGGTGTTTGGGAGTCTTGCAATAAGGGGAAAATATCGGTTAGAAAAGATTTGTACCCGCCCATAAATACCAATAAAACAGGTTTGGGGGGCCTGGTGGCTGATGCGGTCAATCTTCCTGCGTTTATTGGGGTAAACCCGTGCGCACGAAGCCATAAAAGCGTTTTTTTAAGTTGTTTGACGGTTATCCACTCGTTTTTTAAGCGGGAATTTTGGGGCGCCTTGCCGATTTTTTCATAAGCCAATATGAATAGTGCATTTGGCTTGCGGTACAAGGCAATCCCCGTCAAAATTCCTGCCAGAATAACGAGCCCGAGTGCGAGATAAAGCATATTATAAGCGGCTTTCCCCTCGGGTGATTTGCAAATAGTAGTCAAACATCGTTTCGCCCCCGCGCGGGAACGCACGGCGCAAGGTGGATTTGCCGCGCCACGGCCAAGGATTTACACCCTTTTTGGTGCTGAAATCAAACAGATATCCGGCCTTAAACACCTGCGGACGGACGCGCTTGTCAAAGCCGCCGGCTCCGTAGGGATAACACAACGCCGTAACCGGGCAGCCCAGTTTTTCTTCCAAAATTTGCTTGCTTTGCGTGAGTTCCGTCCAAATTTCCTCGTCGGATAAACTGCGCAGGCGGCGGTGTGAACAAGTGTGTGAACCAAAGGTTACAAGCCCGCTTTTTTGCATTTCGTCAATTTGCGCCCACGTCAAATAGCCGGGGCGTTTTTCAATATAATCGGTAATCAAAAAAATAAGAGCGGGCACATTGTATTTTTTTAAGAGGGGAAATAGCGTGGTGTAATTATCCTCGTAGCCGTCGTCAAACGTGAACATTACGGGCTTTTCAATAAGCGATTTGCCCGCCTGATAGGCCGTTTGTACGTCGTCTAGCGATACTAGGGTGTAGCCGCGTGATTTTAAAAATAAAATTTGCCGTTCCAACATTTCCGGGCGCATAGTAAAGGGATATTGCTGTTCTGCGGGGTCGTCCAACACGCCAACGTGGTGATACATTAACGCCACAAAGCCCTTTCTGGGGGGCAGATACCACGTTTTGCGCAGCACCGGGAAACGCCAAAATAAAAATACTGCTAAAATAAGCAAAGCCAGCAAACACACGGTCATTTTTCTTTTTGCTCCTGTAATTGCCAAAGTTTGGCATTTTTAACCAGCACATAAAAGGTGGAAAACGCAGCCCAAAACAGCCCGCGCACGCCGTCAAAGATACCCAACTTTAAAATGTAGCGTTTAAAAAATTCAAACGGAAGCGTAAACGCTACTTTAATAAGTGAGAAGCGTTTGCCGTTTTTGTACATTTGTTCCGCCGCCAAGGAGGTGTAACGGTTAAATTTGCGGAAATAGGTTTCAATAGTGTCGTAGGAATAGTGGTTAATGGCATTTTTCAAGCGACCGATTTTGCCCTTAACATCTAGCCCCTCGTGCACAAGTCCGCCCACATATTTGGCACTTTTGGTTTTGACTAGGCGCAGGTGGGTTTCTTTATTTAGGCCGCTAAAACGCATTTTTTTGCCTAAAAAGTAGTTGCAAAAGGGAATATCGTAGCCCGCAAAGGCCGGGTTTTTGACGGCTTGGGCGATTTCTTCTTTTAGTTCGGGCGATAGCGTTTCGTCCGCGTCCAAGTTTAGGGCCCAGTCGCCCGTTACCTTGGAAAGGGCGTAGTTCTTTTGCGAGGTAAACCCGTCAAAGGCGCGGTCATATACTTGCGCGCCCAGTTCGCGGCAGACGAGGGAAGTTTTGTCTTTGGATAAGGAATTGACGACGATTACCTCGCTCACCAGTCCGCGCGTACTTAAAATGCACTTGGCAATTTTTGCTTCTTCGTTTTTAGCAATAATAAAAAGGGAAATTCTAGGCGTTTTCATATACTTATTATAGCATTTGCCTTATATAAAAAGGGGAACCGCAGTAGCAGGGTTTGGGACTACTGCGGTTTGGATGAAAAGGAAATCGTCTTCTATATTAATAGATTACCACTTACAGGGGCCTAAAAACAGGGTCTTTGGACCTATTTTTTTTAAAATAAGTACCTAGAAAAAAATGGGCCCAATGTGCTATAATTTTGGCATCTAGGAGGATACTATGAAGAAACTTTTGTTCCTGCTCCCTTTCCTGTTGGCCGCGTGTACCACGTTGCCAACGTCCAGCGAATATTTGCTCCGCGGCGACGGTTATTTTAAAGACGGCCGCGCGGATAAAGCCATTAAGGCCTATACGCAAGCGTTAAAATTAAACCCGGATAACTTGGAAGGGTACGCTTCGCGCGGGTCGGTGTATTTCTTTTTAGGCGAATACGACTTGGCGGAAAAGGATTTTTTGCGTGTCCTGCAAGATAACCCCTATCAGGTGGACGCTTATACCGCCTACGCCAGCACCTTGGCGGCCAAGGGGGATTTTGAAAACGCGTTAAGCGTGCTGAATTTGGCTTCCAGTTTAAAGCCGGACAAGGTGGAAATCTTTTTCAGCCGCGGCGGTGTGAACTTTATGCTGGACCGCTACGAAGATGCCGTGCGGGATTATACGTCTGTGATTAACCTGCGCCCGGCGGCCGAGGTGTACAACGCGCGCGGGGCCGTGTATATGAAAATGGGCAAAACAGACTTGGCGGAAAAGGATTTTAACACCGCTAAAAGTGCCAAAATTCCCGAAAAACTGAATATTTATTCAATGGTGGATTAAGCATTTCTCCGACGGGAAAATAAAAAAGTTTGCGCAAACGGTGTTTGTTTTGTTATAATAAATATACAAGATTTACGTCACCGTAGCTCAGTTGGTTAGAGCGAGCGTTTCATAAGCGCTAGGTCGGTGGTTCGAGCCCACCCGGTGACATTTTTTTACGCCCTTTGCATTAGCAGAGGGCGTTTTTCGTAGATTTTGAACCCAGCCCAATTGTATGGGGAAAAATCGGGCTGATTTTCGTGCAAAACGCCCCAAAATGTACTATCATAAAGGTACGGAGATAAATATGAAAAAAACCTTCGCTTCTTTTTTTGTGTTTTTTAGCGCCGCCTTGCCGGCGTTTTGCGCTTCCACTTGCGAAACCCGCGTGGATGCGCACCAGGACGCTACTACCCGCCAGCGCGTGCAATATTGCTTAACGCCGGAACAGGCCGCGCCTGTTGCCCCCGGGCCGGAAGTGGTGTATTACGGCGTTTCGTCCGCCAAGCCCGCTGACGCCTCAACCGAGGCTGAAAAACAGCGCAAGCAAGTGTATTTTGATAAAGACGGCGTAGCCGTTTCGCAAAATTATGTGGATACGTCCAAATTCCCCGCTTTCACAAATGATACGTTAAGCGAGCAGGAAAAAATCGCGCTGGAAGAAGCGCAGAAAAAACAGGCGCTCTTGCAGGTCGAACAGCAAGCCAAAGCCGCGCAGGAAAAGCCGGCCCGCACAATGTCCGCAGACCAAAAAGTAACCTTGGCTAACGAAACCAAGGCGGGCCTTTTGGCGCGCCAAACCAAGGCCAAACGCTATATGAAAGAGGTGGTTCAACAGCCAGAGCCGGACGAATTGGCGCAGGCCTATTCCGTAACCCCGCAGGCAAACAACGCGCCGGACGCGTATAACCCCAACTATATGCCGGAAACCTATTCCACGCAAACGGCTACTTCTTCCGGCAACGATTTTGAAGCGGACCTGAACGCGGCTACCCCCGCATATAGCGCAGACGGCGCCGCCCCAGCCGGCTTTACGGACCCGACATTAGCCTCTGACCAAGGCTTTGGCTATAACGCCACGGACCCGGCAATGCAGCAATAACTTGACAATTTAATAAAGGGAGAATAGAATAGTTTTATGCAAGCGATTATTTCTTATTTAAAAAAACCGTATGCCGAAAAGGGTTTTATCGTCGGCACGTTTGACTCATTGTTAAAACTCCTGGCGCTGTGCGTGTGGGGGTACTTGGCGGTAATTTTGGGTTCCCTGTTATGGGATTCCCTTATGACGGATTACAACCCGCTTAATAAGTTGTGGTGGTTTTCCTACTGCTTTTTTATCTTTTTCGGGGCCACTTGGCTGGCGTATATTGTGCTCTTTGTGCGCAATTATAACGAGGAAGACGCTGAATAAGATAAGTTGTTTTAGTGAATAAAAAGCCCCGCCAAGCGCGGGGTTTTTTAATGGAGTGAAAAGAAGGCAAATAAAAAGTTATCCCAGGGTTTTAAACTTACTGGGGTGTGCCCTATCAAAAAAGGTCATCTTAAACTGGCGGCCCGCGGGGTTTCAGGAACGTAGTGGTTGTTATTTAAGAAAGTCATACTGGAATGTTTCTGTCCAGTATCCGTTGTTTTCCTTTTTTAATAACAACAGATCCTAGAACGCTCCGCGTCGGCTGACTTTCCAGGATGACGACAACTACCCAAGAGGTAGATTCTGAAACAAGTTCAGAATGGGTATAAAGGCCAAAACGT
>NZ_DJOA01000044.1:0-16356 GCF_002437085.1 Candidatus Avelusimicrobium stercoris
ACGACAACTACAATACAAAAGACAGGCAACCTATTTTTGCTACAATAACATTATGAAGAAACTCGCTATCCTTTTGATTACCGTCCTAGTGGTATGGCTGGCGGTGGACTATCACCACGCGCTTAAAAAAGAACAAGGCGAAGCCCTGGTAACTGCCGCGTATTACGGGGATTTACTGTCCGTAAAGGAAGCCTTGGAAGAGGGCGCGCCCGCTGATTATACCCTCTATTTTAACGATGACGAACGCCAATATACCGAAACGGAATTTAACGCCTTGCAGGCCGCCGCATCCAGCGGAAATGAGGACGTTATCAACTTTTTATTAGAGCAAGGCTTTGACATCAACGCCCCCACGCCGGACGGCTGGACGCCGCTCTACATTGCCGCGCGCGATGGGCAGGCCGAAGCCGCCAAACTCCTCGTGTTCCGCAAGGCCGAGTTAAACGCGCAAACACATTTAGGGGCTACCGCGCTCATTATGGCGCTTACCCAACCGTTTGAAACCGAGCAGGCACGCACGGATTTACTTACCTATATGCTTAAACGCGGAGCCAACCCCAATTTGGCGGACAAGGCGGGTTTTCCCCCGCTTTATTACGCCGCCGCCACGCTGGCCCCGGCGCGAGTGCAACTGCTTTTGGAAAACGGAGCCCAAGCCACGCCCGAACAGTTGGGAAAAATACTAAAAATGCTCCAACTAAAAAGCGATAAAAATGCCAAAAAAATAGCCGCCCTCTTAAAAAAGAAAGCGGCCAAATAAATGTTTTTCGCTTTACGGAAGCGTAAACTCCACCACCCGGAGTTTGCGCTTTTCGTTTAATACGGTAAAGCGCAAAAGGTCGCCCGGTTGCAAATCAAACTCGGCAAACGCCAGTTCCGCGTGAGCGTCCTCGTACGGTTGGGGGTAATTGCGCAAATCCAACGTAAAAACGGCTTTTTCCCCGCGCCACACGGCCACACTCTTCACGCGCTCCTCTAACGATAAGCGGCCAATTTCCCAACCGCGGAATACCAGCGGGCGCGCGGGCAGTTTTTCCGCTTGAAAATATTGGTCCAACATCATCGGCACCGCCTGCGAAAGATTGACGGCATAAGTATGGCTCTGCGCGCGGCTGCCCGGCATCGCACATCCGCCGGAGTGCAACGCCACCACCCGCCAACTACTGCCTTGTTTTTGAAAGACGGGCGAACCGCAGTAGCCGCTTAATAAAAAGGGCGTATTTACCTCATCTTGCTTGATTTCGCGCTGGCCAATTACGCCAAACCCCGCCGCATTGGTAACATCTCGCCGGACGGGCAAAAAGTCTCGCCGCCCATACGGGCCCGCCACATACCCAAACGAAAACGAGGGCGTATTCGTCTGCACTGGGCCCAATGAAAAGGGCTCCGCGCCGTTTTCCAGCGCGCTTTTGGGCAAAGGGGCCAGAGAGACGTCGGGCGCGCTCCACCCCGCACTGCCGCTGACGGCAATCGTAACCGGGTACTCCTGCAAACCCGCGTTATTCCACACGCGCACCACGCGCTTTTGGCCTTTTGCTCCGCCAATGTGGTATGGCATTGCCGCCCACAGTTGCCCGTGCGATTCAAACAAAAAGCCCGTTCCCAGCACGGTGGGCGATTCGGGGCGCGCCACCTGAATAAGCCCCTTGGGCACGCGCGCCATCAGTTCGGCAGGGCCTGCAAAACGGCTGCGGGAAGCGGCAAAAATCTTTTTGGCAAGTTCGGGCATTAGCCGGGGCAAAGAAGTCATTTCCGACCCGGTTTTGGCGAGTTTTAAGGCCTCTGCCGGCACGCGGAACAACTGCGCACGAACGGGCAAGGCCGTAAGCAAGAGTAAACTGCACACAATAGAAAAACGGTTCATATATATATTATATCGGTTTGCGGGGCCACACCAAAAGGGCCAAAAGACCTAGTTGCCGTGGGCCCTAAAAGGACACAAAAATCCCGCACAAGCAATCTATGCGGGATGAAATTATTTAACGGTAATTTTGTATTCTACGTCTTCGCGCAGGCTGTTGTGTACCGGGCAGGTTTGGGCGACGTGCGTGTAAAAATTCTTTTGCTCGCCCGTTAAGCCCGCCTTAAACGTAAACACCAACTCCACCGACACCACCCGCCGCGGCGTACCGCCAAACTGCGGAGCGACGGACAGCGTAGTGCCCGTTACGTCCTCCCCGCGTTTTTGGGCGGCATAGCCAATCATCGTAAGCATACACGCCCCCAATGCGCTGGCCAACACTTCGCCGGGCTGCATATCCTCGCGTGGGTCAAAATACGCGGTGCGCACGGAACCGTTTTTGCCGTCCAGCACACTCACTGTTTGCAAGTTTTCTCCCAAGGTTGTTGTAATCATATTCCCCTCCTATGGGTATCATAACAGATTAGGCGCCGTTTGGGGGCCGTGATTTTGGGTTATAAAACCTCCACCGTTACCTTTACTTCTTTGCTTAATGTTTGGTGTACGGGGCAGGCGTTTACCGCCGAGAGATAGAACTTTTTTTGCTCTTGCGAAAAGTGCGCGGGAAACGTGATTTTTAAGACAAACTCCCCCACGCGGCGAGGATTGGCGGCCATAATTTTTTGTATGGATAAATGCGCGCCCTTAAAATCTTCCCCGCGCGCGGCAGCCATTTTACCCATAATCGTAAGCGTGCAAGCGGCAAAGGCCGAAGCCAACAAATCCGTGGGCGAAAAGCGGCGGCCCTTTCCGCCGTTATCGGGTGGCAAATCGGTTTGAAGCGTGGTTCCGGTCGGCCCGTGGACGAGTTCCGTTTCCCCGTCGCCGGTATAAGTGCAAGTAATTTCTGTCATATGGAAAACTCCTAAATAAAATGCCCATAATGTACTGGGCTTATTAATAAGATACAAAAAATAATAAGGTTTTGCCGAAGTACAAACAAAAATTTGGGTAGAGGCGAAGCACGGACTATCTGCCGCCCGCAGGGTGCCATTTTGTCAGTTAGCAACTTTGCTTAAATAATGAGGCTCAAATAATCAACAGAGCGCAGAAAATCTGCCGCCTGCAAGGCCGCCCTATCGCAGGCAAAGCAGTTTGCCTGCTCTCGGGGGCATAAAAAAGCCACGCTTTCGCGTGGCTTTTTTAAATGGCTCCCCGAGTAGGGCTCGAACCTACAACCTACCGGTTAACAGCCGGTCGCTCCACCATTGAGCTATCGGGGAAAAATCTGTTTTTTTAAACTGCTCATCCTTGCTACATATTTATTATAGTAAATCCTTTTTGTTTTGTAAACTCTTTTTTTTCTCCGACGATAAAACCTGCCAAAAATCTTCCTTCCGCCGGGCGTACACACTCACAAAAGTAAGCCCCATAAACACCGCACTCACCAAAAGTAGCGTGTTTTGCAACCCAGCCCAACTAATGCACCCAGCCAGCCCCAGCACGCATATACTTTCCACCGTATAAGTGGCGGTGGCGTACAGCCCCAAGGTTTTACTGCGCAGCGGCACCGGGGTTTGCAGTAAAATAATGCTAATAATCATCGCCCCAAACGCGCCAAACGGCACCCCGCACAGCGTGGTAGCCGCCAACACAATGTATGTAGGCAACTTAAAGTATAATACCAAAATTGAAAGCAAGTAGCCCAAATAATTGCACGAAAGGAGCGTAAAGAAGGAAAATTTCTTGGCCGCACCCGCAAAAAACAACGCGCCTGCAAAAGCTCCCAGCCCAAAGGCCGCGCCCAAAAAGCCCAAGTAAACCGTGTTGAACCCGTGTTCATATATATAAGAGGGAAGCAAAATAAGTTCCCACGACTGGCCCAAAATAAATGTAGGCAAAGTAAACAAAATAGGCTCCCACAGCATACGGTCCGTTTTCAAATGGGAGATAACCTCGCGGTATCCGGCCAACGGTCGCAACTGCCGCGGACGGCGGTTACTAAAAACCACCACGCACAACACCACAATAATCAGGCAGAAAAACACGCACAGTTCCCACGCATACAAAAGCCCGCAGTAGGCAATCACGGCCCCGGCCAAAAGCGGCCCGGCGACGGACATAATACCGTCAAAGGCTTCAATAATGCCCGAGGTTTTGGCAAGCGGTACATCGGCATAGCGCGAGAATGTGGGAGACAGGGCCGTGCGCGCCAGTTGCCCGGGCGCATCAAAAAATGAACTTAAAAAAATAAGCAGGCCGATAAGCCACGGCCAATCCTTGCCCGCCAAAATTAAAACAGGGATTAACCCTAATAGCAATAGTTGGATAACCTCGCACGAGAGCATCGTTTTGGAGCGGCCCAACTTGTCTATGATGGGAGCACCAAAAAGCGAGGAAAAAATATTCGGCAGCAGCGCACAAAAGCCCACCACACCCGTCCACAAAATACTGCCCGTGGACGACAAAATATACCACGGAAGCAAAATTTGCATAAACTGGTTCGTCAGCGAGGAGAAGGCTTCCGTCGTTAATATCAGCCGCAGGGGCGTTTTGTTGGCGCTTCTAGTTAGTAATAGCATATTGAATATATAGAAAAATTATATAAAATGATAGTTGGAAGGTGTGAATTATGGCAGAATACAAAGATTACTATAAAATTTTAGGCGTGAGTAAAACCGCCTCGGACGCCGATATTAAAAAGGCGTTCAAAACAATGGCCCGCAAGTATCACCCGGATATGCACCCGGAAGCGGAAAAGGCAAAATGGACGGAAAAATTTAAAGATTTAAACGAGGCTTATACCGTCCTGTCCGATAAACAAAAACGCACAATCTACGACCAAGTGGGCGAGCAAGGCTACCAAGACTATGCCCGCGGCGGCGGGGCTTCCTCCCGTGCGCGTTCGTCAGCAGGCGGCAACCCGTATCAACAATACCAGCAATACTCTTACGGTGGAAACACCGGCGGATTTTCCGGCTTTGGCGGCGCAGGCGGTGCGCAAGCCTTTGGCGGAGGAGATTTCAGCGATTTCTTCCAAAGTATTTTTGGCGGTATGGGCGGAGGCGGTTTCTCCGGCTTTGGCAAGAACTTTGGCCGCAGTGCGGCTTCGGGCCAAGCCGAGGGTGATGTGGAAGCCGAACTGACGCTCAACCTGGAAGACGCACACCGTGGCGGCAATATGCAAATGACCTTGCCCAACGGACGCACGGTTACCGTTAAACTCCCCGCCGGGGTCAGCGAGGGCAAAAAGATTAAACTTAAAGGGATGGGCAACCCGACCTCCCGCGGCAACGGCGATCTGTATTTGGTGGTAAAAATCCGCCCGCACGCAATGTACCGTTTGGAGGGCGAGGACCTCTATGTTCCTGTAACGCTTATGCCGTGGACGGCAGCCCTGGGCGGCACGATTTATGTGCCCACACTGGACGGGCCCGTCAAAGTAAAAGTGCCCGCCGGAACCCACAGCGGAAAGAAACTTAAATTAAGCGGCAAGGGATTAAGCGCCAAGGGCAGTTTGTACGTAACCCTGACGATAGACGTCCCCCGCACCTTAACCAAGGAACAAAAGGACCTGTTTACCAAACTAGCCGCCCTTGGGTAATATTTCCCGCCGGAGTTTCTTTCACTCCGGCGGTTTTTTTTAATTTTCCCCGCAAAAAATAGTTTTATGATACAATGGAAGGAAACTTGTATAGGAGATTATCATATGGCTACACTCAAAACTTCTTTTTTAGGCATAGACTTTGAAAACCCCTTTCTGCTTGCTTCTGCTCCACCCACGGCCTTGATGGAAAGCATTGACGCCGCCTTTGAACTGGGTTGGGGAGGAGCCGTCATCAAAACGATTACGCCTGACAATTTGGAAATGATTGAAGCCAGCCCGCGCTATGCGGTTTTAAAAGAACAAAACAAAATTATCGGCTTCCAAAATATTGAACTTTTAAGCCACCACACCGTAAAATACTGGTGCGAGGCTATTAATTACTTAAAAAAGAAACATCCCACCAAAGTAATCATCGCCAGCATTATGGCCCCGGTGGAACAAAAGGCGTGGCAAGATTTGGTTTGTACGCTCAATAACACTCCCGCGGACGCCTTTGAATTAAACTTCTCCTGCCCGCACGGTATGCCGGAAAAGGGCGTCGGTATGGCTATCGGCACCAACCCGGAAATTTCTTCCCAAATCACCGCTTGGGTAAAGGCCGTGGCCAAGAAACCTGTTTTTGTAAAACTGACTCCAAACGTAACGGACATTACCCGCATCGGGGCCGTGGTGGAACAGGCCGGGGCGGACGGTTTAGCCGCTATCAACACGGTACAGGGTTTTATGGGGCTTGATTTGGAAACGCTCCAACCCAATTTGAATATTGACGGACAGTCCACCTACGGCGGCTGCTCGGGTCCGATGGTAAGAGCCATCGGCCTGCGCTGTGTTACGCAACTGCGCAATACCACCAAACTGCCGATTTTGGGCCAAGGCGGTATTTCCACCTGGCAGGACGCCGCGCAATACATTGCCGCGGGTTCAGACGCCTTAGAGGTCTGCACCGAAGTTATGTTAAACGGGTACGGCGTAATTAAAAATATGAAGAAGGGCCTGCTGGACTATTTGGAACGAAAGGGCTTTGAAAGCATTAACGACCTAAAAGATAAGGCCGCAAAAACGATTACCTCGCACGAGGCCTTGCACAAAAAGACCTACCGCGTTAATCCGGTAATTGATAAAGAAAAATGCGTGTTGTGCGGTAAGTGCGCGCTTATCTGCCGGGAATCCGAACACCAGGCCATTACGCAAACCCCGCAAGGGATGGCGGTGGATTTAAATAAATGCGTGGGCTGCTCGCTGTGTAAAATTGTCTGCCCGGTACAGGCGATTGCGATGAAGGCCAATTAAAACGATGTTTTTTCACTTGGGGAACCCTTGCGTGTTCCCCTTTTTTATATTGCAATCCGGGCGTTTTTTGCTATACTATGGTGTAAGCAATTTTTATTTTAATTTAGGGAGATAAAAAATGACTGGTAACAACTCTGGTTTTACTCTTATTGAACTGTTGGTGGTGGTGCTGATTATCGGCGTATTGTCCGCTATCGCGCTGCCCCAATACACCACGGCTGTGGAAAAATCCCGCGCCGCCGAAGCCCTCACGCTGATGAGCGCCACGCGCGATGCGGTGGAACGCTACCGCTTTCAAAAAGATGCCTGGCCGAGCGCCAACAACTTTGCGGTGTTGGATGTGGAAATCCCGCAAAATGGTTCCAACTACGGCGGCAAAAACTATAAAATTACGATGCAGCCATTAAACGACCCAGCGAAATTTGTCATTAACGCTACCCGCAACACCAACAAAGAGGTTTACCAATTAAAAACGGTAATGGTAGATAACGGAAGCGTAATTCAAACCTACCGCTATTGCGGTGCTGCCAGCGATGGGGCGGAAAAGCCCACCCAATTAGACGACAGCACTAAGGCCGGCCAATACTGCAACGCCATTACAAACGGCAACCCGGTAAACGGCAAATTCTAATTTGGCTTTTTGCTAAAAAACTCCCCGGAGGCTTTTACCGCCCCCGGGTTTTTTTGTTCTGTACAAATGTAACCTTTTTTACAAACAACAGATTCCCGACTACAACACTCGGGAATGACAAGCAGAAAAAAGGCCCTCTCTTTTGGCAAAAATAAGGTTGCTCCATTAATCATTGCCTAGCGCATTGATTTGCCGCCTGCTAAGGCGCGGCCCGCAGGGCACAGGCGGTTTCAAAGGCCAGGATAGCGCGTAAGTTGTGCGGACTTAAATGCGCAAGTCCTTCGTCGTGCACGTCAAAGCGAACGCGGCAAACGGGTGCGCTTGCGCGCAAGTTTGTGTTCCCCGCGCAAGACGTCAAGCAAACGCTCATCAGGCACAGCAGCCACCTGCTCCAAGATTTTATCCATTTTTTCATTTTCTTTTTGCTCCTGTTTTGCAACGCGCAACCGCTCTTTTGCGCGGCCCACGGCGGCGGACAATACGCACAGTACGCCCACCGCCATAGCCATCAGTCCGCCGATTAAGGCGTACATCATTTTTTAGCCCCCACAAAAGAGCCGTCCGCATTAACGAGCGACAAGGCGGACAAAACGGCAATAATCTTGCCCAGTACGGCATCATCCTTTTGCGTAGGCGTCAGTTTGACGATTATAGTCGCCACGCCGACTACTCCGCCGATAATAGCAAGCACATCCTGCCAATGTTGGGTACACCAATTAATAAGTTGCGTCATTTGTATTTCTCCTTTTTAGTTTTTTGCGGCGTTAAGTAAAATAACCTTAATGCTTTTTACGTCATCCGCAATCATATCCAACTTCACGTCGGAACGCGCCAAGCGCTCCTCGTGCGCGGATACTTTCTTTTCCAAAATTTCCACGCGCGGGGGCAGGCCATAGAGCGTAAAAAACCAAAAACCCACGGCCAGTAATATTCCCCCCGCATACAGCCAATCTTTGAGTTTGTTCACTTTCCACTCCTGCGTGCGGTGGCCAATAGTTCCAACTGCCGCGCCTGCTGTTTAACGTGCGGGCTGACGGTGGAATTTTCACTCAGCACCACCTCGCGCACCGCCCGCGTAAGGCCCGTGGCCTGCTCCTGCATTTGCAAGGTATCGGCGCTTTCTGTATTTAGATAATACGCGCACACCCACGGGTACAGCGTGGTATGGGCGGGCGTTACGGTCTCGCTCGCGCCATAAACGGCACTGTCCAAGGACGCGTCATTTTCCACATACGCCAAAGAAGTGGAAACGCTAATGGACTGCCCCGTCATCAGGGAATAGCCCTGCAAGTTTTGCACACCCTTGGCGTAAGGCGGCAAAGAAGCCACCCCGCTTACATTGGGCGCGGCTGTATTGCTAAGGGCTTTTACTGTGGGAAGCCCGGCCTTACTTTGCGTAATGCCGTTTTCCCCGTCTGCGTTTTTAATGTAATTTGTCAGTTTGGGCAGGCGCAGGGAGCCGGACACTTCGTCCGCCACATAATACGGGCACTCGCCGTAGGTGGAAAGGGCTTCGTCGTACTGGGCTTTGGTTTTGCACAGTTCGGGGTGGCTTTTTGCCCACGCGTAAAAATCGGGGTACAAGGTGGCGGCACTAGCGATATATTCCCCCGTCCACAACGGCAAGGCCCCGGGATTATCCGCCGCCGTTTTACTCTGGCTCCAATACACTTCGCCCAAACTTTTGCCCAAGGAGCGCAAGGCATACGCGCGGGCCTGCTGGGCATATGAAGCCGCCAACTCCGCAGACGCCTGCGCCGAAGCGGTCAGGCTTTCCCCCTGACTGGCAAGCGCGGCGGACAAGGTTTGCTGGGTAGAAGAAAGGGCTTCTTGGGCCTGCTGTTCCCTAGCGGAAATATCGGCCACCGCCTGCGCCGAAACGGTTTGCGCCTTTCCGGCGTTTAAGAGCGCCGCCTTGGCCGATAGTTCCGCCTGATTGGCTGCGGTTTGCGCTTCGTCCGCTGCCTGCCGCACTTGGTTAAAAAACTCCCCGGCCCCGGGCGAAGCGGGCTCCACCGACGCGGGATATTTGATACAGCGCGAGGTTTCTTCTCCCAACTCCTGCACGAGCAAGGTAAGTTTATCGTAAGCCTGTTCCAATACTTCGGCGTCCAATTCGCCTTGGCGCAATAAATCCACCTCTTGCGTGGGCGGCGTGTGGCGCAGAAGCGTAATCGTCCAATTTTCGGGCAAGGGCGCAAGGCCGCTGGCCTCTATCGGGTAAATAAGCGTATGGGTGCTTTCGTCCAACCGGTAATGTTCGGTTAAGCGGGTTTCCACGCCTTGGGGCGAGGTCAAAAACACCTGCAAATGGTCCGCCGACAACAGCGGGAAATCCACATCCCAACGGGTGTTTTCGCCGTTTCCGGCGTAAATGCGTTTTGTAACTTGGGTGGAAATGGTCATAGTTTCTCCTATAAATCAAAATACGTTTTAATTTGTTTGAGGGCGTTCAAACGCTCCTGCGGGTCGGCGGACGAACACAATACTTCGCGTTTTATTTCGTCCTGCGTGCTTGCGGGAAGCCCCTTCTTTTGCGCCCAGGCTTCTATTCCGGCGCACAGAAACGCGCCCATTTTATCGTCCGCTCCGGCTTGGCGGGAGAAAGATGCGGCGGACAAGGCCAAAAATTCCCGCGCCGAAACTTCGCCCTTTTCAAAGGCGCGCGCGTTCTCTTTTTCCGTTCCGCTAAAATACAAACGGTTAAAGGTTCCCGCCGAAGTGTGAGGTGCGGGAGTGCCAAACCGGGACACCGCACAGGCAACCTCCCCAGTATATTTAAGCGGGGATAAAGCCAAGCGTTGGCAGGCCTCTTCGGGCGTAGCGGCGGAAGCCAACCATAAAAACGCGTGCGTCTGTTGGGCAAATTCCTGTTGTCGGGCCTGCGCGCCTAAACCCGAAAGGCGCTCTAATACTGCCTGGTCCGACGTTTGCGATTTCGCCCATTTTAGGCGCGCGTCGGCGGAGCCGTCCGTTTGAGAAAGGGAATCATCCCAATATTTTTGCGCTTCGCTGTCCGCCTTGGCCGCGCAGATTATCGCGGTTAGTTCGTCTTGCTCCGCCTTGGAAAACAACCCCGCAAATTTTTGATATACCCCCTGCGCCGCCTGATAATTCTGCACCGATACGGCCCGCTTAATGCACGCCCGCGCGGCTAAACCCCGCACGTGGGCAAGGTCCGCTTGCGCACTTTTGGCGGAAACTCCGGCGGCTATCAGACGGCTTTCGTAGCCCGGCAACTGCTCGTTTAAATACGCGTCCAGCGCACCCGCCGACGGAGCAAAAGAGCCCGTTTCCACCAAGAGATTTTTTTCTTGGGCTAGGGCTTCGCTTGCCTGTTGGCGTTGTGCCTGCACTTCCCCGGCAAGGGCGGAAGCGCGCAAAAGCACCCAATCCGCCGCCGCGGGAGAATTGGCGTTTTGCACTTGATTAGCGGCCTTATCCAGGGCTTGCACCCCGTCGGAAACCGCTGATAACAGGGCCTGGCGCGTTTTTATTTCGCCTGAATTTTGCGCTTGCCCCTCTTGCTTGGCAGGAAGCAGCCGGGCCGCCGTGCGCCCCAATTCACCCGCCGCCTGCAAGGTATTTTGATAGGCCTCTTTCAGACGGCTAGGAGACGGGGCGTTTTTTGAAACGCGCGGCGCGCTATATTGTTCTCCGCGCGTGTAAGTTGGAATAGTTGGCATAATCTAAAAACTCCTAATTAAAAATAGAGAGCAACTGTTTGCTCCATTTCCACCACGCGCCCGAGCGTTTGGCTGCGCGCTTATATTGGTTGGCGGTTTCGGTTAAACTGCGGATTTTTTCGCCGTTTTCCAGTTCGTTTTCCCGCAGGGAATCCGTCAGCGTATCGTTTAACGCGTTTTCGTCCAACTGTGCATTTAAACGGCTGTTTTTAAGCAAAGTTTGCACCGTGGCCGATGAGGCGTTTAGGCCCGATGAGGCTAGCGCCGTTTGCTGGCTGCCCAACGTTTGACGGTAATTTTCGTACAGTTCCCGGTTGCGCTCGGCGGCGGATTTAAACAAATACTCCGCTTGGCGTTTCCCGGCAGCAGACACATATTCCGCCTGCCTATTGGCATCCTGCGCTAAGGCTTTATAATAATCCTTTTCGGCCTTTCGGTTGCCAAAGACCGACGCGGCGGACGATACCACATACCCCGCCTGTTTAATAACTCCTCCCATTTTTCTTCCTCCTAAAAATAAACTCTATAAACGTAACGCCTGACGCCATTAAAATACGCCCGGCGGTAAAATTAAGCCGCCCCACTAGCCGTAAGGCGCGTGCGTAGCGGCTGTCCACCCATACAAATAGTTCGGGATATTCGCCCGAAAAATGCACCACCAGCCCGCGCATACAGGCGAAAAAACTCTTGGGGATTTCTTCCACTTCTCCCCCCGTTAAAAGCCACACCTGCGCCCGCACACCCAGCAAACACGGTGCCACAAGCCCGCACACTGCCGCCACTTTCCCTTGGTGCAAAAGAGTAAAGGCGCAACGCGAAACCTGCGCAAAACTGTCTATCAAAATACTAGGCTCCCGCCCGGGGTGCGAAGCGGCCAATTCCCGCCGGTCCTCCGCGCGCAAGGTTTGCGCCAATTTATCGGCGTCCGGCGGTAAAAATTTGCGTAAAACAATGTTATTTTTGCTCATAAAAAGATATACTGTAAAAAACTTGTTAAAGGAGTAATAAATGACGATACTGGTTATTTTGTTTTTACTGGGAATTGTAGCCGTGTATGCGGTATTTTTCCTGCTCTTTAAAGTTATTTGGATGATTTTAAAGAAGAACAGCAACAAATGGCCGCTTATTTTGGCGGGCGTAGCCACGGTGCTCTTGGGCTTGTGCTCCGCCTTGGCGGTGTATTGGGGTGTTAAAAAGGTAACCGCCCCCTTTAAGCCCATTATTGCGGCCGCGCAAACGGCTGCCCCCGTATATGGCGAAAGCACTTATCAGGCCCCCGAATACGGAGCAGAACTGACCGTATATGACGGGATGACGTTCTCCGACTGGATGCAATTAGGCGATGTGGATTTGACCGTAGGCATTGATACCAACGCCTTTAAAAAGGATGCCGCCGGAAAAACGCCCAAGGCCGTTACCTTTGCGGGTATTGCACGCCAAAGAAATGCGGACGAGGACCCGTTCAAGGATTTTAACGAGGTTGTGGTTTCTATTCAAAACCGCCGCCAACTGGAAATCCACTCCTCGGAAAAGGCCACCATTAACGGGCGCGAAGCCCTGCTGGTTTCCGGTACCGCCTATTCCAACCAAGGCAATTCCGTGCCGTTTTGGCTTTCCGTCGTGCCGGCGGATAATCACCAAGTATATTATGTAGTGGCCGGAACGGTGGACGGGCCGGACCAGTTGCTGGCCAAAAGTATGGTGGAAAGTTTGCACTTAACCAAATAATCCCAACCATTTTTGAGCGGGGCTTTTGCTTTTAGGGCAAAAGCCCCTTTTTTATATCAGCGCGTAATAAACGACAGCAAAGTAACCGGCAAGGGGTCCGTCTGACGGAAGACCACCGCCGGGGAAAGGCTGTGCGAGCCGGAAAGATTCAGCACATAATCCCCGGTTTTTAGCGCAAGGGGCGCATTAAAGGGCGCATCCGTGCGCTGGACGATTTCGGTTAAATGCGCTTCGTCCGTGCCGACGAGGCCACCGCGGCTGTCCAACATTTTAACGGTAACGACGCTAAAACGCCTTTTTCTGTCGGCCGCCGTACCGTCCCCGTAGGACAAGGAGGGCGGCAGGGTTACAAGTTCCGCCGTAAAGAGTAGCCCGGCGTGTGCGCAGGTAACCGCGCGGGGCAGCGAGATTTCCCCGTTTTTAACCGTCTGCGGGGCCAACACATTTCCGTCCGCCAGCACCCCAACAGGCAGGCCTTCTAAGTGAGATAAACTGCCTAAGCGCGTAAAGGGTGTTTCGCTTTTGAGTGAAACGGACGCGTCCAAAAACACTTGGTCCTGTGGCTCCTTACTGCCCAGCCGCCGCGCTAACCGTTCCACAAAATAGCCGTTTGTGCGTTTTACCACAAACCACACCTCGTCATATCCCCGGTTAGGCACACAGCAAACACTTTTAAAAAGGCCCTGCGTATCGTGCCGGGTCCACGCGCAGAGGTTTTGCTCGGGCAAATAGGTCAAAGTCAGCGCGGTGCCGTCGTCCAGCACGCACCAAACCAAATTATCCGGCTCCTGCTGGTAACACAGTTCGGCCACCTCGCGGTTAAAGAACAAGTGCTTGGCGAGCAGGGTTAAATCATTGCCGATGTAGGAAGCGGTGTTATAATCATAAAACAAATCCCGCACGCATCCGCCGCGCGCCTGCACAAATAACGCCCGGTTGCCCACCAGCACCGGGGCCGTGCGGCTCGCCCCGCGTTCGCCCTGCTGGGCCACTTGGATATTGGTGGGCGTAAGCGCGCCGGAGCAGGATAACGTCCACTCGCTCCCCGCAGTAAAGAGCAACAAACGCCCGCACACCGCCGCGCCGTGTATGGCGTTTAATTTTTTGCCCGACAGGTTCACGCTGATAGCGTCGTTATCCGTTAGCGTGCCGCGGGAGTGCCCAAAGTCGCTGTGCGCCCCGGTTTTGGAAAACCACACCGTCTGTGCTTCGCGCTTGGTTCCGGCAAGGCCCAAGCGGTCCTGGAAAAAGAACACGCACGAGGGATAGCCCGAAAACGGGCTGAAAGAACCCTCGGCCCAATCGGCCGTCCAATCGGATAGGGCCACCTGCCGCTCCGGGCGGACCACCAGTTGCCGGGCATTTAAATAACCTTCCACCGTTACAACACCCTCTTGGATAAACGCATCGGCCTGCAATTCAAAGCCCGCCTCTCCGCTTGTTTCCAGCGAACGGACGCGCAAATAATACATATCGGCGGTGTCCTCCAAGTGGCCAAGCGCGTTGAAATTTTCCTCGCCGTTCGCGCGGGAGAAATATTTTACCTTCTGCCACGTTTTTCCCCCGTCTTCGGACTTTTCCAACACCAGTTGGCCCGTCCACACCCCGCTGGTGCGCAACTGCCAATCGCCCCCGCTTTTGAGCGTTTGGGAAACGCTTTGATAGCCCAACGTGCCCGAGAGGTACTGGCTTTCCACCGCGTGGGTAAGCGCGAATTTGCCCCCGATATGCCCGGGCTGGAAAAGGTCAAAATCGCTTTCCAGCAAAAATTTGTCATCGCCGGACGGGATTAATTCCCCCTTATTGGCCCCGCCGGACAGCGTTTGCGCCACCGTCAGCACCGCCGGGCGCGTGAAACTGTTGCGGTATTCCAATACAAATTGCATCCCGTTGCAGTCTCCCCCAGTGGCTTGGGGCGAGACGATTTTGATAATGCCGCCCAAATTGGCCGCCGAAAAA
Source organism: Candidatus Avelusimicrobium stercoris (assembly GCF_002437085.1). Taxonomy (NCBI): domain Bacteria; kingdom Pseudomonadati; phylum Elusimicrobiota; class Elusimicrobia; order Elusimicrobiales; family Elusimicrobiaceae; genus Candidatus Avelusimicrobium; species Candidatus Avelusimicrobium stercoris. The sequence goes on from NZ_DJOA01000044.1 coordinate 14,802, forward strand.
CCCGCATTGGCAAACTCTTTATTAAAGGCCGCCACTATCCCCGCAATATCCAGCCCGTAATCGCTGGCCGAATAAAACCACACGTTATTAAAATACCCCAGCACCGCCAAGTTAGGATACACTATCGGCTGGAAGGAAAGCGTCGCGCTTACGCCGTCCGACGAGGCGGTTTCGTTATACGGGGTCAGGCGGAGTTTTTTGGACTCGTCCGTATTAGAAAGCATAAACGGCCCGTATTTAAGAGGCACCTCTGTAAAAGTAAATGTGCCGTCCGCCAGCCGGGTAAGTTGCTTGGGCGGGTGATTGGCGTGGACGAGGAAGAGCGTTTGGTCGTACTGGGTATAGTTAATTTGCGCCACTTCATCCGCCAAGTAGGGTGTGGCGAGTTCGTACGGGGTGTTGTCTTCTCCCAGCACTTGGCCGCTTGCCGTGTAAATACGCAGGTATTTTTCCCCCAGTTCCAGCACATAGGCTTCACTCTCCCCCAATACAAAGGGAATCACGCGACAAGGCTTACCCGCGTATTTGGCCCGGCCCATAAATACGGTGCCCGGGCGGTTGGACGCGCCGCCCTGCGGATGGACAAAAAAGTTCCGGGCCGTTTTCAGCCAAGAGGAATAGGCGGGGCTGTCTATACGCGACTGTACGGCGGGGCTCACTTCGCCGCCCGCAAAAGAGGACTGCAAGCAATGCACGCCCATTAGCGAACCTCCGTAAACGCGTCCGTTTGCACGGTTTGCGCAAAGTTTTCCGTCATATTGCTGCGGCGGGCTTCGTCCAAACTGAGCGTATATTTTTGCAAAATTTGCGCAGCCAAGGTGTTATCCCCCGTAAGCGACAACGCCAAATCCGCCGCCAACGCGAGCGAAAAGGATTTGACAAAGGCGGCGTCAAACTGGCTTTCGTCCTCTACGCGGTGGGTGTATTCGGCCCACGCCTGCGGCGCGGCGGATTCCAGCACGCGGGTGCGGAACTTGGGGTGGAAGAGTTCCCGAAACGCGGTATTTTTGTAGGACGGCTGATAAACCCGGCGGATAAACAAGGCTTCCTGCGGGTATTTATACAAAAAGCAGTTGTCCTGTTTTTCCATTAGCGCGAGCGGCTCCCAGACTGTGGCAAAGCCCCAATTATGGGTACGCAAAACCTCATCGCGCACGGGTTCGTAGAACAAATTTAAGCGGCGCGCTTTTTCATCCTCTTGCGTTAAAGAGGATATCGGGGCCTGCCCTAATTGGGCTAAGGCCAAATTACAAATGGTAATTTTTGATATCATTTTTAACTCCTATTTTATTTTTACTTATTTTTTAAATATTTTTTATTTTAATACTAATTTTATAAATGCAAATTTATATATATTTTTGCAAAACAGATTATTTAATTTCTCGGCATTATTGTTTTATTTTTTTATACTTAAATTTATTTTTATTTAAATATTCATTATTTTTATTTTTAATTATTGTTTTGTTATTTTAAAACACAAGATTTGATGTAAATTCCATCCAAATTTTGTAAATTTAAAATTATAGTTAATTTTAAAAATACTTATATTTTAAGT
>NZ_DJOA01000040.1:0-41037 GCF_002437085.1 Candidatus Avelusimicrobium stercoris
AACAACCCCTTTACAGTAAACAGCCAAAAAGGCAACAACAAAAACGGCAGATCCCGGATGAAACTCCCCGAGCTCACGCTCGGGGTTTCTTTTGCTCCAAAATTTCAGCGTTGCTTAATTTTGCCCGCTACTAAACATAATGAGAAAACAAAGTTTTCTAGTAGCGGGTTCGCACACTCCATCCCTCGGGCTTACGCCCGGGGTTTATTGTGAGCAGTAGTTATAAAAACCTTCCGGGATGACGGCACCCTGCGCGCCGCACTCTGCGGGCCGCAGATTTTCCGCGCCCTTTTGAGTTATGGGTGCAACACTCATTTTGTAATGTTGCAAACGAACGAAACAGCAACAATAAATAAAATAAAGACCGTTATAAAATAAAAGTCATCCTGAATTTATTTCAGGATCTACTGCTTGGGTAGTTAGTTGTTGTCGTCATCCTGGAAATCCGTAGTCCATGATCTGTCGTTATTAATAAAGAGGAAAACAACAGATACTGGACAAAAACCTTCCAGTATGACCTTTATTTCTATAAACATCCAACACCCCAATCGGTAGATCCTGAAAACCCTGCGGGCCGCCTGTTCAGGATAACCTCATTCTTTATTTTTTTACTCGCACCTTGCGGGTTGCTAACCCCACCACAAAAAAGCCGGAACGCAACAAAATGCGTTCCGGCTTCCCCTTACCAATTCCTAAAAACTATAACTCTATTACCAACATTGAGGGAACCACCAAATAAAACAAATTAATCAGCGCACCCATACTCAAAAACGGCCCAAAGGGAATTGCGTCTGCCCCCTTTTTGCCCTTAAAAATCATTAAAAAGATAGCGTAAATCAGGCCCAAGAAAGAGGCAAAAATAAGCGTCGTAATAACCCCTTCCCAGCCAATAAGCGCGCCAATACCGCCCATTAACTTTACGTCGCCGCCGCCCATTGCTTCCTTTTTGAACCACCAAGTGCCGATAAGCGCAATCGCCAGTACGCCAAAAAGGCCCACGCCAGCCCCTAGGAGCGACAAAAGTTCCTTCTGCCACCAGACACCCTCAAAGTTGGGGTTTAGCCACGCAAACGCCAATCCAAGGCCAATAAGGCCCAAGGAAAAGCGGTCCGGAATAATCATCAGTTCCAAATCAATGACAGATAAAATAATCAGCGCATACACCGCCGCCACGCATACAAATGTCCACGGGGTTATGCCGTAACGCCACACAAATAAAAACGTCAGCAAGCCCGTTAAAAGTTCCACCAGCGGATATTGCACCGAAATCGGCTGTTTGCAATTACGGCACTTCCCGCGCAGCCACAAGAAACTAAACACGGGGATATTGTCGTACCATTTAATGTGCGCGTTGCATTTGGGGCACGCCGATGGCGGCCACGCAATGGATTTATCCCGCGGGATGCGGTAAATACACACATTTAAAAAACTGCCGAAAATCAAGCCGAAGATGGCGGAGAAAACTAAAATCAGGGTTTCCATAATGCTCCTTATACAAAAAAATCCCCCGCCCAGTTACAGGCGGAGGACAAAACTTAATGCATATTCCAAGGTTTACCGTAACTGTCTTCTTTGTCGGTATTCACAAAGAAATCGCCATAGCGCGGGTCGGCCGGGTCGCTGACGTAGGCCCAACCGCCTGTTTTGGTAAAGCACTCTTCAAAGTTCCCGGTGGAAACGTGCGAAGAGGGCGGATAGCCCGGCACGGTGGCCTGCGGAATACGCTCAATATACGCCGGCACCAGGCTGGTCAAATTGTCCGTCGGATAAGTGCCCTGGTGCTCGCCGTAATAGGCGGCAATGGCGCTGCGCACCTTGACCAATTTGTGCTTGGTGCTGCCCTCTTGGGCTTTATGCACGAGTGTGAAAAATTTCGGCACCGTGAACCCCAACAGCAGGGCAAACACCACCACCGTAATCAAGATTTCCGTTACCGTAAAACCTTTCTTCATACGCGCCCCTATTTAAAATTCAACGCTACCAAGGTAAATACTTTGGCATCGCCCAGCGTGTTTTTAATGCTGGAATATTCATTGGGCTGGTGGGCCATATCGTCCAGTTTGGAGAATACCACCACAGGGTAGCCCGCGTTGCGCAAATACGCCCCCACCGTTCCGCCGCCTACGCCCATAGCGCGCGGGGAGTTTTTATAAACAGCCTTGGCCGCCGCTTGGGTCAATTTGACGATAGAAGCGTTTTTGTCCGTCGGCAAGGAAGACTCGTTAATTTCCGTTTCCACCTTTACCGTTACTTTAAATTGCTTTTCAATGGCTTTTACCATTTTGGCAATTTCGGCCAATACATCGGCGTTTTTGTAGCAAGGCAATACGCGACAGTCCAAGTAAAACACGTCCGTACCCGGAATTGTGTTTACGTTAGGCACGTTCGCCAAGCGTTTGGTCGGCTCAAAGGTGCTGGTGCTTTCGGGGGCGAACACCTTGTCCTTTTTGTTGAAAATCTTATACAAATCGCCCAGTTTTACCACCAAATGCGCAGAAGCGCGCACGGCGTTATTGCCCGAGTGCGGCGTAGAAGCGTGGGTTTGTTTGCCCTGTACGGTAAATTTTACCCACAGCATATTCTTTTCGGCAATTTCCACCATCGTACCTTCCGGGTTGCCTCCGTCCGGCACTAAGAAAGCGTCGTCCTTGCCAAAGGTTTTGCCGTATTTCTTTAAAATAGCGCGGATGCCAAATTCGCTGCCGATTTCCTCGTCCGCATTGAGGAGCAAGGCATAGGTGCACGGCGGGCGGACATTGCTTTCCATCATCGCTTTTACCGTGAGCAAAGCAGACACCAAGCCCTGCTGGTTATCTTCGGAACCGCGTCCATAAATTTTATCGCCTTTTACCACGGCTTTATACGGGTCGGTCTTCCACAAATTCAAATCGCCGGGCGGCACAATATCCATATGCGCCATTACCCACAAGGTTTTCTTTTTGTTTTCGCCGTAGTATTTGGCTACAATGTTCGGGCGCACGCCGTCTTTGGCTTTGGGATCCTTGACGTTAATATAATAAAGTTCGTCAAAGTTCATTTCTTTCAAAACGGAAAACAGGTACTCGGCTTTGGCATTTTCGCCGGGGCCGCCCGCGTGCGGAGATACCGCCGGGCAGGCAATCATATGCGTTTGCAAATCAATGACAGTTTGTTTATAGGAATCAATTTTTTTGAATAATTCTTTTTCCATTTTTTCCTCCGGTCCACTCTTACAGCGGATTGGGTACATCAATAAATTCTGTTTGTACGTCAAAGCGTTTGGCGATTAATTCCATTAAAGCCAATACGCCGGGTTTTTCGGAATTGTAATGGCCCAAGGCCAAACAATTAATATTCCCCTCACGGCACCACTCTTGCGCGGGCTCGTCCAGCGCACCCGTAATGTACAAGTCCAAGTGTTTTTCAATCGCTTGCGGGAGCATACTATACGCCCCGCCGCTGACAATGCCCACCGACTCTATACGGTTAGATCCAAACGGCAAGCGCACCGCCTTGGTATTGCAATACGCTTCCAAGGTTTGGGCCACTTGGTCCAAGGTTTGGGGCTGCGGCAACACACCGCAAAAACCTATCGTTTGCCCGTGGTACACGCCAAAGGGCTGTTCCCGTTGGGCACCTAATGCGCGGATTAAGCAGGCATTGTGCCCCACTACGGGGTGTTTATCAAGTGGCAAGTGATATGCCGCCAAATTGATATTATTTTTGAGCAAAAAGGCTACGCGCTCTTTAAAGAGTCCGGTTAAGGCCTGTTCCTGCCCCCACAAAAGCCCGTGGTGGACCAGCACCATATCCGCCCCCGCCGCTTTGGCTTGGCGGAACAGGGCGAGTGAAGCCGATACGCCGAAGACAATTTTGCCTACGCGCGGCGTTCCTTCCACCTGCAAACCGTTATGGCTCATATCGGGAATTTGGGCGCTGTTTAAGTAAGTATCCACAAAATGTAAAACGTCTTCACAATTCACCATAGAATTATGTTATCATTTTATAAGATGAAAAAAACAGTTTTTTTCGCTTTTTTTCTAATCTTTTTTTCCTCCTTTATCCACGGCAGCCCCATTGCCACCGCCCCCTACCTGCCCGCACAGGCCGGGCCGCAGACGCAAAATGCCCCGATAACGGTACAATACCCGCACGAAAAAATGACAGTCTCGCGGGGAGCCAAAAAGATTTTTATCTTCGGGCAAGTTACTTTGCCCGGAGCCTTAACGCTTGATATTAACGGCGAGGATATCCCCCTGCACGATAACGGGGCTTTCCTAGCGTATTTGCCCGTGCAAAACGGGGAATTTGAATTTGTACTGACGGCCGGAAACGGCAAGGAAACCGTCCAAGCCGTGCGCCGCATTATCGTACCCGGCGCCAACATAAAGGATTTTTCCGCCAAGGCCGAGTTTGACCCGGAAGAGGTCTTTCCGCAAACACCCGTGGAATTACTGCCGGGCGATGTGGTGGGTTTATCCGTGCGCGGCACGCCGGGCGCGGAAGTAACTTATACCTTATCCGGTTTAAAGGATGCGAAAAATATCCCAATGAAGGAGGATGTTTCGTCCCCCGGGATGTACCGCGCCAAATATTTAATTGATGAGGCCCAAAAGGCTAAAACCGCCAAAGTAACCTACAAAATGAAAAACGGCCCGGACGGCACCGAGGCCAAAATTACGGCACCCGCCAAAATTAAAGTGTTGAACCAAAAGGACCCGTTCACCCGCGCCAAAATTTTATCCCCGGGCGTAAAACTGCGCAAAATCCCCACCCCGCGGGAAAACCTATACCCCTTTTACCGCGCCTATGGCGAGGTGCTGATAAACGGCCGTTTAAACAAGCAATACCGCATTGCCCTAAACGAAAGCGAATCCGCGTGGCTGGAAGAAGGCAAATTAAAACTGCTCCCGTCCGCCGACTACACGCCCGGGCGGATTACTTCTTTGCGCACGGTATCTACGGACGAAAAAACACGCCTGATTTTTGTGGGTTCCCGGCAAGTGCCCATTAGCGTACACGAGTTTAACGACCGCTTGGAACTGACCTTTTACTATGTAAACGGATTTGACGAAAATTTCAGTTTTGACACATTAAGCCCCATTGTAGACAGCATCACCTGGTCCCAGCCCGCGCAAGACACGGTGCTCTTTAAAATTTATTTCAAAAAGAACACCGCGCTGTGGGGCCACTCATACAATTTTGAGGACGGCAACCTATTGTTGGACCTCATCCACAAGCCCATTTTAACCCCCACCCAGGAACAGCCGTTAAAGGGCGCGCGCATTTTGATAGATGCGGGGCACAGCCCGCGCCGCGCCGTGCCGTACGACGGAGCCGTCGGCCCGACAGGCTATTTGGAGTACGAGGCCAACTTGGCTCTGGCAAACGAATTAAAACCGCTCTTAGAAAAGGCTGGCGCCACCGTGATTATGACCCGCCACGGCAACAACCGTATGGGCTTGCAGGCGCGCTACGAACTGGCGCTTTCCGAGCAGGCGCATATCTTTGTCAGCCTGCACTATAACGCCTTGCCGGAAACCATTAATCCCCTTTCGCGCGCGCGGGGATATTCGGTTTATTACAACTATCCGCACAGTTTCCAACTGGCCCAAGCCGTGTACGATTCCTACACGCGCAACGTGCCCCTGCCGGACAACGGGATGATTGCCAACGATGTGCTGTTTATCCCGCGGATTCCGCAACTGCCAAGTATTTTGGTGGAAAGCGCCTATATCATCCTGCCCGAGCAGGAGCAAATGGCTAAAACTACTGCCGGGCGTGCGCCCTTGGTGCAAGCCTTGTATGAGGGCATTTTGAACTTTTACGGTGTAAAAACCCCCGCCAAAAAGAAGCCCTCGCGCCGTAATTCGTTTAAAAAACCGACCCGCAAAGTGATTTTGAAATCTGCCAAATCCGGCAAATAATTTTGATATAGCCTAACCGCCCACATCAAAATTTGATATAGTTAAGTTATAAAATATAAAAAAGGAGTTTATCCATTTTCCCAAGCCTTAAATGTGGCTTGATTACAATTAATACTGTTTTTGGTTGTCTATATAGACATCACTTAAGGACAACATTAGGAGAAGCCAAACCAAAAATAGTCGCTATCGCCGATGAAAACGGACTAATTACCCGTTTTTGTCGGCGACTAATCCTGTTTCTGATTTTATATCAGGAAGGGTAGGCGGCTGTTTATTTGTGTGATTGGCTTCTCACAAATAACAGCCGCCTTTTTTATTGAAAAAATTGTGTAGTAATGAAAAACATAACACAAGGAGAACTAAATGATTCAACTGAAAAAATGGTATCAAAACGAGGTGCACAAGGGAATAAGACAGCACGCCGAGAGCATACGGAAAATTTTGGCAGCAAGCAAGCCACCGGAGGCTGTAAGTGTTGACTTAATAAAAGATCTTTTGGTGAATGCATTTGGTTATAAAAGAGACCGGTTAGAGCCGGAAGAGAACGTCAGCAATAAGCACGTGGATATTGCTATACATCATCCGCAAGAGAAAATACTGTGTGAAGGGAAAAAATATAATGCTGAAAAAAGTCAGTTAAACGAAAAAGCAAGAAAACAGTTAGATTTATATTGCCGCGCAAATGTATGTGAATGGGGAATTTTGACGGATGGCATTAGATGGGAGTTTTATTGGTATCCCCAAGGCAAAACAAAAAAAGACAGACAAAAAATTGCGGAAGCAGATCTTATAGATTTTCCCAAGAGGATTACCTCTCAATATTGTGAAAAGTTTCATATTTTCCACGCGGAATTTTCCCCTCAAGACCGCCGCGAATATGCCAAAACCAAAGATACGATTTCACCTGACAATGTAATCGTTTGGCTGCGGAGCGAAGAGTGCTTTAAGGCATTGTGTAAGGTAATACAGAAAAAGCAAAATAAAAAACAAAAAGAAATGAATAAACTAGCACCGCATATTTATGCGTGTTTTGCGAAAGTATTACCGTTGCCCCAGGGCCGTAACAATCCGTTTGATTTGATGAAAAGTAAAAAGAAGAAAAAAACAAATAAGGCTATAGCGACTTCTGGCACAGAATATAAACCGACAGAGACGCAAGCGGTGCTGTGACAATATGCTGTCGCATAGTTTATCTAATATGTAAGAAATCAAATAAAAGGAGATATGTATGGCATTAATTAAATGTAAAGAATGTGGTAAAGAGTTTTCAGATATGGCAGATGCTTGCCCAAATTGTGGATATAACCCCACCAAGGCACAAGAACGGGCACAAGGATTAAAACCAAAAGCAGAACGTAAAAGCAAAACAATAGCCTTGCTATTAGTCTTTTTCTTGTGGTGGATGGGCGGCGATAGATTTTATTTAGGAAAAATTGGCGCAGGCGTTGCTATATTAATTATTGGGAGCATTTCACTGGTAATAGGTATTTATCCATTTTTTGCTTTTGTCCTTGCGATAATGGCTATTGTTGATTTTATCCGCTTGGCTTGTATGGACCAAAAAACCTTTGATTTGAAATATAACAGCACAAAAGGAGAAAGCAAATGAAAAAAATATTATTTTTACTAATTAGTTGTCTAATTTTAGGAGCGTGCATTGATAATCACGGCGCCAAGACTCCCGCAGGAAAAGTCTTTGTAAAATTTGCCGCCGGAAAGACAATAAAAGAAAAGACAAAATATATATTAAACGCAGATAAAATGCTTCCATACATGGAAGAACATTATAAAAACAGAACAGATATTAGAATGCGTGATTATGAAATTATTAAAGAAGTGGATAAAGGAAGTAATGCTGTCTTAAAGATAAAGGTCCAAGATCGCTTGTATTGGGCCAAGTTAAAAAAAGATATAGATGGAAAATATAAAGTTGATTGGCAATACTGGACCCGATATACACCCCATACACTCGGCGAGTTCATTGTAAATAATGAGAAACTTAAAATTTATGCTGGTGTAGATAGGGCCGTTCCGCCCATTTTTTCACAACTTATCACTGATTATTTTGTCTTTCGTATCACTTCTGCAGACATAGGGCAAGGGATTATAGAAGAGAAAGAGGACGGATATACAGTAAATGAAACCGTTTTTGGATTATGTTCTAAAAAACAAAAAGATTGCAAAGAATTTTATAAGAAACTAGCAAAACTAGGTATCAATGCAGGTTGTTGGGCAACCTTACAACTAGAACCTGCTCCGAAAGATTTGAAAAATCCATTGTTCACTTTTGCACTAGTCACAAAAGTTGAGCCAAGTTGGTTGTGCGATTTGTAAATTGGAGAAACGAAATGAAAAAAATAATAATTTTAGCAATGGCTAGCCTTGTGGGCGCGTGTACCACATTAACCCCTGGACAAAAAAGAGCGAAATTTGAAAGTCAAATAAGAAAACCGGAAATGCAATGTGTATTGAAAGATGTGGGAAGCAAACCGATCGCCGCTAAACTTCCAGTTTCTTTAGATGATGCGCCATACTATGATATTAGTAAATGCACTCCTATGATAACATTTGATGGGTTTGCTCCCTTCCAACGAATAAATAAGCGCGAAGTATTGGCTTTTCCGTGTTATAGTTTTGTATGTTCAAGGGACGAAATAATTCATATTAAGTTCCCGTATGCATTAAGTAATTTAGAAAGATATACCCGTTATGACATTCCTAATGAACTTTGCGAGGAAAATTGGACAAGGACAAAATATCATTATACAACAATAGATGGTTTTAAAAACTCTGTTGATTCGTTTAAGATGATAAAAAAACGTATTTATTCAAAAGCAGAAAGACAAAAAATGTTAAAAGAAATTCAAAAAGAAAAACAAATAGAGGCGCAAAAAAAATTAGACGAAAAATATGAAAACAAAAAGGAACAGGCAATAAAATCATACAATACTTGTCAAGAGGTTTATGATAAATTAATTAATCAGTGGCAAACGGCAACAGATTCACAAGATTATTGCAACTCGATTAAAAATATAAAAGACTCTATTTATTTTGAGGAACCAAAGTTATATTTAACAATAGACACATACTATAGAAATGTTTGTCAAACACTGAAATAATATTCTTAAAAACACCCGGCCCGGGGCGGAAAGCCTCGGGCCGGTTTTTTGATTTCGTTTCGCAAGTTTCGTAATTTAAAACACTAAAACTGCAACATTTTTACATAGTCTTTTAAGCGTTTGTTAATGTCGCGCTTGGTTAAATTGGCCAAGCGGTCCACGCTGAAAGATTCTATCGTAAACGAGGCCATCACGTTGCCAATCATCATTGCGCGCTTAATGGCCTGCAAGGAATTCCAGTTTTTCAGGCTCGCCAAATAACCCGTAAAACCGCCGCCAAAGGTATCGCCCGCCCCGGTGGTATCGTGAACGTGCTCCAAGATAAAAGGCGGCAACTGCGCAATGCCCTTTTTGCTTACCAGCATTGCCCCGTTGGAACCCAGTTTAATCACCACATATTTTACCCCTTGCGAGAGCAAAATTTTGCCGGCTTTAATCAGGTTGTATTCGCCCGTTAATTGGCGCGCTTCGGTTTCGTTTAAAAAGAAGATATCAATCTTTTTTACCACTTCCAGCAACTGCGCCTTTTTGGACGAAATCCAATAGTTCATCGTATCGCACGCCACCAAACGGGGGTGTTTTACCTGCTTTAAAACAGACAGTTGAAGTTCCGGGTCAATATTGGCCAAAAACACGGCCTTGGCGTTCTTCTGCTCGTCGGTCAGCACCGGGTTAAAGTTTTGGAAAACATTTAATTCGGTAAACTTGGTTACAGCCGTATTGAAATCTTTATCGTAACTACCGCCCCAATGAAAGGTTTTCCCGTCCTTCACTTCCAGTCCGGAAAGGTCCACCCCGCGTTTTACAAACGGTTCGCGGTCCTCATCGGTAAAGTCCGTGCCCACCACAGCCACTACGGACGGGCTGGAAAAATAACTCGCGCAGACGGAGGCGTAACTCGCCGCGCCGCCCAACACGCGCTTAACGCTTCCGTTGGCGTTTTCAATCGTATCAAAAGCAACTGAACCTACTACTAATACTTCGTTTTTCACGGGCTAATCCTGTAAGAAAGTCTTAATTTCCACTTCGTTATTGAACTGGTCAAAAAACGCCCGTTGGGCCGTTTCCATTTTGGTTTCCATTAATTGCGCGGCAAAGTCGGCGCGGTTCTTGTCAAAATTCTTCATAGAGCCGTGCTGCGTTTTGTAGGCATATTTAATTTCTTCGGGCGTTAATTTATAAAAGGAGTAGAGTACGCCGCGGAAGCGGTCCGCCATTTTGCCCTTGCGCAGTTGCGTTTCAAACTCGGCCGGGGTTAAGCCCAAGGTGCGTTTGAGGGCGTATTCATAAGCGGTTTTGCTGAAATAGCCGTTCTGCGTAAAGAAAGGGGACGTTTTAATGTCGTAGGCGACTTCGTAGTCGGACACGGCAAGGCCCGCTTTGTTGGCGGCTTGGTTTAATACTTCTTCGCTGATAAGCGCGGCCAACATTTGCTGGCGCAGGTATTTCATCATATCCTCGTCCACGTCAATCCCTTGGTTGCGCAAGGCACGGGCGCGGTCCTCGGCCACGCGGTAAAGTTGGCGGTAAGTAATGTCCTCAGAGCCCACCTTGGCGGCGGTGCTGCTGAAATTACCACGGCGGTACGCATCCGCCCCTAAATACACGATGCTTCCCAAAAAGAAAGCCAACGTAATAATAAGAATAATTTTTTTGTGTTTAATCAGAAACGAAATCATACGCTAAACTCCTGTTGTTATTTAGATTCTTCCTCGTTTTCTTCGTCCGTTTCGGCCTCGTCGTCCTCGGCGCCACCGATGGTGCATTGTCCGTCAATGCGTCCGCCCTCTTCCACAATCATCTTTTTGGCGCGGATGTCGCCCTTGATAGACGCAGCAGAAGAGATTTCCAACATATCGGCGCAGACGTTCCCTTCAATCACGCCGCCGCAGACGATAATTTCCGCCGTTACGTCGCCCACGATTTTGCCGTCCGTCCCTACAATGACGTGGCGGGCGTTATCCACGGAGCCCTCCAAGGTGCCGTCCACGCGCAGGGAACCCTGCACGCTTAACGTACCCTGAAAATAGCACTCCGCGCTTACGACGGAAAAATGTTCACCGGACGAAAAATCCGAATCCTTCTTCAAAAACCCCATAAACTCCTCCTAGAATTATTTAAAATAGTTGCGCGGATTGACGGCCTGCCCGTCCTTCCACACCTCGTAATGCAAATGCGTACCCGTGGAGCGCCCGCTGGAACCCATTGTAGCGATTTTATCGCCGCGCTTGACCACATCGCCCGCCTTTACACGGATACCCGTGGTATGGGCGTAGAGCGTGGAGTAACCCAAGCCGTGGTCCACCAAAATAGCCTGGCCGAAACTGGGCACCCAACCTGCGTGGCGCACCACACCGTCGGCAGTAACCACAATCGGGCTGTCCGGCTTGCCAGCAAAATCTATACCGTTGTGGCGCTTGGTACTGCGGCGGCCGAACGGGTCCAACCGGTAGCCAAAGCCGGAACTGATACGCGCCGAAGACGGGCGGATAGAGGGCGTAGAGTTCAACCCCTCACGGCGATTGGCAAAATACCAAGCGATTTCCTGGAACGAAGCCAAACGCGTTTTTGCCGCGTCTTCAATTACATCAATATATTCTTCAAATTCATCCGCGTCCAACTCGGTCAAATCTTTGTCCAGCATTTCTTTAAAGCGGGCGTCTTCTTTTTCTTTGGCGGCTTCCCAACCTTTGGGCAAATTGATAAATTTACCGCCGGGCATACCCAGCATTTGCCGCATTTGCGTATCAGTGGTGCGGGTCAGGTCCAAATATTTGCGGCCGCGCTCCAACTCGTCAGCGATGAGTTTCATTTTTACGCGCATTAAATTGTTCTCGGCCTTGGTAATGTTATAGTCGTAGGTGCGGATAAAAAATACAAAGCCGCACAGCGTAACCACCAGCCACAGCACAAACACCAGCACAAGCGTAAGCACGCGCACCTTAAATTTTTTAGAGGCCCCCAGGCGCGGCATTATCAAAATGTCCACCCGTTCCCCCAGCGCACGCACCAAATGATTGATTAATTTACCCATCTTTTGTATTCTATCATATACAAAGCCCCCACGGGCAGATTTCAATACTTTAAGGAGAAAAAGATGAAAAAGGTATTTCTGGTAATGGCCTTGGCCGTTTTGGCCGTGGCTTGTATGCGCTTGCCGCAGGTTCCCACGCTGGACGAGTTCAGTTTGCCCGTCGCCGGGGAAAAGACCGAGTGGATCTCTACCGATTACGAAGGGAAACCTGTCCTAATCGTATTTATGGGTTCTTGGTGCCCGTATTGCAAAATGTCTATGCCGTTTATTGACGCCGCCAACGAAAACTTTGGCGGACAAGTGGAAATTGTGTCCGCGTTCTTGGATGACGACCCGGCAGATGTAGCCAAAGTGGTAAAGGAACATAACTTCAAAACCAAGGCGCTCTACAACGCGAGTAACATTGCCGAAAGTATGGAAGTAAGCGGCCTGCCCCACGTAGTGGTGTTTGACAAAAAACACAACGCCGTAAAAATGTGGGAAGGGTTTTCCCCTGAGTTAGGCCAAGAAATTCACGACTATTTAAAGAAAGTAAGCAAATAGCCTTCACCCGCCGCACTCCGGCGGGTATTTTATAGGAGCCGATATGGAAATTTTATGCCTTATTTTAGTGTTGGCCTGCCTTGGGATGTTTATCTGGCTGGCGATTGTACAGGGCAACGTAAGCGACCTCACTTGGAAAATCGGTAAATTGGAAAAGAAACTGGCTGAATTGCAAAGTGGCACCGCGCCGCAGGAAACGCCCAAGCCAACGCCCGTAAAATTCCCCGAGATTGCCCCGGCTCCCGTACAGGTAAAGACTGCAAATCTCAAACCGGCCGAGCCGAAAGCCGCTTCCGAATTTACAGTTATAAAACTCTTCTCGTGGATTGGCGGCTTTGCCTTATTATTGGCGGCGGCTTTTTGGGTGAAATATGCGCTGGAAAACAACTTGATTTCGCCCCAAATGCGTATCGGGGCGGGGCTGCTTATCGGGCTTGCCTTGTGGGGGAGCGGGTTATACCTTAAAAACCCAGGCTACAAAACCACTTCTAACACGCTGTGCGCTTGCGGGCTAGCCATTTGCTACCTTGTCAGTTTTGCGGGGCACGCGCTGTACGGTTTATTTGCCCTGCCACTTACGTTTGGCTTGCTGGCATTTATTTCGCTGGCGGCGTTTGGTACGGCGATATATAAGCAAACGGCTTACTTGGGCGTGCTTGCCCAAATTGGCGCGTTTTTAACACCGTTTTTGTTTTCAGAGCAAGAGCCCAATTTGCTTTTACTGCTGGTATATTTTGCCTGTGTAAATATCGTAGCCTTGGGAACGGCCTACTTAAAAAAATGGAACAAACAATTTATTATTTCCGCCGTTTTTACGGCTTGCTGTCTGCTGACGGTTCTCACCCAACTAAACGGACCTGGTGCACAAACAACTTTAATTGCGGGCTTTATCACGCTGTTTGCGCTCTTCTACACCGCCGGGGCCGTAGCATTAAAGGACGGGCGGATTTTAACCGCGGGGTTTATCGCGTTGGGTATCTGCCTGTTAATGTGCCCAGACAAGCCGGGCACGGATATTTCTGCCCTCTTGCTGTGGGGTTCTTGCACGAATATTTTGTTTGCCGCCGTGCCCCTTGTGTTTAAAAAACGCTTTGCCGACGACAAACAGGTATGGGGTACCTCTTTGGTGGCGGGCGTATTCTTGTGCTTGCTTTGGGACCGCCGGTTGGACCTTTCCAACGGACTTATTCCGTTTATTTTTGCCTTGCTATACAGCGGTTTAACGGCCTATGTGTGGCGCTGGGGCCAACTGGGCGACGAAGCCCAAAACAAGCGGCTGTCGTGGCTGCTTGGAACGGTGGTTTTATTTTTGACGTTTGGCATTGCCGAGCAATTTGAAAAGGGGTGGCTCACGCTGGTGCTGGCCTTGGAAGGGTGCGGGCTCATTTGGCTCTACCGCCCGTTGGCCGTAAAAAACCTCTTGGGCTTTGGCAAATGGCTGTTAATCGCCGCCACGGTGCGGCTGGTGATTAATCCGGCGGTGCTGGATTACTACACTCCCACCAGCAGCATTTGGAACTGTTTTTTAGGCGTCTATACGGTATGTGCGGCAGTCTTGTTTGCGTCCGCCAAGGGTTGGCCGATGAGCGAAACAGGACGCACCCGCGCGCTTTTACAAGGATTAGGCGGGCTTGTTTTATTTGTTCTGCTTAACCTGGAAATTGCGGTTGCATACTCCAATGGCGGAAAACTGCATTTTAATTTCTTTGGCGAGGTTTCCGCCGCCGCGGCCTATACCATTGCTTGGGCGTTAAGCGGTGCGCTGTGCCTATGCTTTGCGCTTAAACAAAAGGGGGCTTGGCTGACCAAATCCGGCCTCGTTCTTATCGGGCTTGCCTTAGCCAAACTGTTTTTATGCGACGTATGGAAATTGTCATTAGGCGCGCGGATTATCACGCTTATCGGCGTGGCGCTCGTACTGCTGGCGATGTCTTTCCTCTACCAGCAAGTACGGCTAAAAGTAATGCAAAAAAATTCCAATTAACAAACTGGCCCGGAGCAAACACCCCGGGCCTTTTTATTATTTCACCAAATAACAATTATATCCACCCTCGGTGGAGCAGGTTTCGGCTTCGCTGTTCGTCAAATTCTTGCAGAAAGTATTGCCCGCAGTATCGCTTTTGGGAGTATGGCAATAAAGGCCCTGTTCGGGTACCGCGATTAAAAAGCGGCTTGGGTATTGGAGTCTCCGCGCGTGCGGCACGCCGCCCACGCCAAAAATATAACTAAAATTTTTAGTGTTGTATTGGGCGGCGGAACTGCGCGCACCCGGCACGGTAATATCCAAATCGTCAAAGGTGGTGGCATAACTGCCGTTTGCCATTTTATAAACCTCTTGCGCTTGGTACACATTTTTCATTACCGTCAGGGCTTCCGTCCAGCGGCTTTTTTCTACGGCTTTTTCGTACTGCGGTAGAGCCACCGCCGCCAAAATACCGATAATAAGGACGACCACCAACAATTCAATAAGGGTAAAACCTTGCTTCATATCTTCTCCTTTTTGTTTTTGGAGAAAATACAACAAAAACGGCTGTTATATTTGAGCCATTCCGAGTAACCCAAATACAAACAGCCGCGGTTTATTGCCACCCGAAGGCGGCAATAAACGCTCGGCACAAAACCGCCGGGTAATTAGTCCGGCAATTTTGCGCCTAAATCGGCTGTTTTTGGACTCGGAATGTGCATTTTTTGCAATGCTCACCGTATTCTGCATACGACTCCAAAAACAGATTAAATTTTTTAGTCTTCTAGACTTTGTACAACAGTTTAATTATAACAAAAAGCCGCGGGTAATTTGCGGGTCTTCCATACACAAATAGATGTGTGCCTTGGGAAATGCCTTGCGCAAAAGCGGCACCAAAAAGCGGTACGCTTCCACGCGCTGACTATCACCATAGCGCATTTTGCCGTCAAAATCCAGCAAAAATTCCCCGTCCAAAATCGTGTTGTCCGGGAATCTGTTTTCCACCACTTTTTTAAGTTCCCGGCTAAACCGCAACGTTCCCACGCTAATCCAAGCCACCTTGTCGTTAGGCAAGGTGTCGGCCATTTCCTGCACGGTGCGGGCATAGTCCGCCTGATAGCCGTCGTAAATAACCACCGGGTCAAAGTGAAAGCCCAAGCGGTACCCCTCACTTGCCACCTGCTTGGCCGCCGCCAAACGGGCAGACAATTTGGGGGTAAAATGCTCGGCGTAATCCGTAATTTTAGCGGAATTAACAGACCACGAAACGACCACATTTTCACATCCGCCCGCTTGCAAAAGCCCGCCGATGTTTACACTTTTGGTTTTAAATTCAAACTGTAAATGCGGGCGTGCGCGGAAGAACGGCACAATCTTTTGGGAGTATTGGGTCAAATCGTCAAATACCAAGGAATCGGTAAACTCCCCGCTGCCGATACGCGGGCGGTCAAACGGGCCTTTATGGAAAGTGGCTCCGTCAATTTTGGCCAAAAATTCCTCCACATTGGCCGGCAGTAGTACCGCGTGCAAATTTTGGTACTGCTGCAAAAAACAATACTCGCACTCAAAGCGGCAGCCGAAGCCCAAATTAACTAAATTGTATCCGCACCCCGCCGCCGCGCACGAGCACGGGCAGGGCTTTAAAAAGTCGTACTTTTCGCGGTGGATGAGCAAGGTATCCAAGCGTTTGGAAAAGTTAGGGCTGCCCACTTGTGTTTTGCCGTCTGTTTCCTTAAATTCAGCCTTGGGGAAAGCGCTCCGCACCCGCGCGGCCAGTTCGCTGGCCGCCACCGAAGTTTCAATATAAACGGTTTTGGGATAAAAGGGCCGCTCGGTTAAATCCGCCTTTAAGGCCGGGTTTAATTCCAACTTGGGCAAATAAAAGCGGTTTTTGGGCGCGGTTTTAAAATTGACGGGATAGCGGCGCGCAAGTAACTGTTTTTTGGCCACTTCAAAGGTGAGAGTTTTTTGAACGGGCAAAACCGCTTGCATAGACGCCTTTTCCCTTTTGCAAATTTCATATACGAGGCGCATAAGTTCGCGCAGTTTGTTTACGCCCAAAGCGGGCAAAAGAGCCAGTAAATATTTTTCTATTTCATCAGGCAGGTACACGTTTTTCCCTCCAAATATAATAATTGCTGCGCGGATAAAGCCAGGTCCGCCCCCAGTGCATTTTGATGCACTTGTTCGGGCGTACGCGCCCCTACCAGCACGCTTGCAGCCCCGGTGGTAAGGGCCCACGCGGCCGCCACCGCTCCGGGCGGAACGCCCAATTCTTGGGCCACATTTTTAACGCGCAAAACGGTTTTGCAAGCCTCTTCAAAGGCCGGGCCGCGGTAGCATTTATAAAAATAATTTCGGGCGTCTGCGCGGCGGAAATTGGGCTCTTTCTTATACTTGCCGCTTAATATTCCCCCGCACAAAGTGCCATAACCGATAAACCCAACGCCCAGTTCGCGGCAAGCGGGAAATACCGCTTCGCCCTTTTGCGGGTGCAAAAGAGAATACTCGTTTTGCACGCTGGCGACAGAAGTCCGCCCGCAGGCTTGGCGCAAGTCGTCCGCCGTAAAATTGCATACGCCGATATAGCGGATTTTGCCTTGCGATTGTAACTTAGTTAGCGTTTCCAAGACTGTTTCTAGGGGTGTTTTTGGGTCTAAATAATGGATTTGATACAGGTCCAAATAATCGGTTTGCAAGCGGGAAAGCGAGGTTTCCAGTTGGCGGATAAGGGCTTGCGGGGCCAAATCGTGGTCCGTCCAAGAGCCGTTCTTGACGAGCCCGCATTTGCTTGCAAGCAATACCTGCTGGCGGCGGCCTTTTACGGCGCGGCCGATAAGGGCTTCACTCTCCCCGTAAATCGGCGCGGTATCCATCCAGTTAATCCCTGCGTCCAGCGCGGCGGAAACGGTGTTTAATACATCTTTTTCATCCGTTTTTCCCCAATCCAACCCACCGCCAAAAGACCAACCGCCCAGGCCCATAGCGGAAAGGAATAACTCCGTTCGTCCCAAGCGGTTGTATTTCATAAAATATTTGGTCCCGGCAGGTTTATGCTTTCGGCATACCGAAACTGCCCATTGCCTGCGCGGCCATACCTTGGCTATCGCGCACGGCCTTATTGATAACGGCCTTCAAATCCTCTGCGATTTCCGCCTCGCCAAAGTTTTTAATCAGCGCGTCCACGCGCACTTCCTTCACTTCCTGCGAGCCGGAAATGGTTACCTCAAACAAATGGCGCGGGCTGTCCACCTTGATTACCATATTGTCCAAGCGTTTTTTGATTTCTTCCATTTGGCTTTTAAGTTTCCACAAATCTTTTAATTGTCCTAATTTATCAAACATACTACCCCTCCTTCTGATTTTTTATATTGTAACTTTTATAAGTCCACCGCCGCAAACGTGCGCACAAAAACGGCGCTGCACCGCACCGAACGCCCGGGAAAAATCTTTTCGGCCGCCCGGCGGTAAGCGTTCAACTGCAAGCGGTACTTTTTATCTAATAATTGCTTTTCCTGCCCCGGTTTTACTTTATCCGTTTTGTAATCCACAATCCACACGCGGTTATCCGCCCCTGTTAATACGGCGTCCATTACGCCGGATTCCACCTCGCCGTTTTCCTCTAAATACGAAAAAGGCATTTCGCACGCCAACACCCGGCAAGCGGAAAGTTCGGCAAATAACGGGCTCGTCGTAAATGGCAATAATACCTTGCGTGCATCTCCGGCCCGGTGGGGTACGGCGCATTGTGCGGCGGCCGATACAACGGCCTGCTCGGGAGGCTGCTTTTGCGCGAGCATTAATTCCAACGCCCGGTGGCACACCGTGCCCAATTCGGCCCCGGCGCGCTGTTCCTCCGTCAATAAATTAGGGTCAGCCATTTCGCTGGGGGCGCGCAAGTGGTCCCCGCTAATCCACTTTTGGTAGCGGGCCAAACGCTCCTCATATACCTCGCGCCAATGCTTAATATTTTGGGCCGTTTCCGGGTTCGCGGCGTACTCGTTATGGCGGTAGCGGAAATTTTCTGGCGGCTCATACGCGGCGTATTCCACGGGTACGGTTAATTCCCCGTCAGACACTTCTTTGGGCAAGGTTTCCTCGTCCGGGAACAACCCGGCAGACGCAAACGGAGCGGCGGCCTTTACGGCCCCCTTGCGCGCATCAGCCACCAACAGCAGTTTTTCCTTAGCGCGCGTTAAAGCCACATACAGCACGCGGACTTCTTCGCACTTGCCGTGCTTTTTTTGTTCTTCTTCCAAAAAGGCTAAATTTACATCGCAGATTTTCCCCACCCTTAGGCCGTGCATATTGTACTGCCAAGAAAAAATATGCAGGACCGGGTCAGAGGAGGAAGAGGAATCCTTCTTCGTCATATCCGCCAAAATAACCACCGGGAACTGCAACCCCTTGGACTTGTGCACCGTTAGTACAGACACCGCATCCAACGCATCGTCGGTGGTGGAAGCCCCCAAGCGGTCCGGATGTTCTTCCAGTAAGGTTTGCACGTCCGCCAAAAATTGCGCCAGCGAAGCCGGGCCGTCCGCCGCATAACCGTCCGCCAGCCCCACCAGCCGCTTTAAGTTGCCCAGCGTCCGTTCGCCCTCGTACGAGGCCGCGCACGCTTCGGGCAAAAAGGTATCCTCTAAAATATCGGTTAAGAAATCTTTTAGCCCTCTGCGCCCGGCCAAGCGGGCATATTTATTTAAAACGGCAAACGCGCGGGAAAGTTTTTCGTCCGTGGGCCGCACATAAAGGGAAAGTTCCCCCCGTTTGGCCACTTGATACAATTCCTCGTCCGTAAATCCAAATAGCGGGCTGCGCAGTACCCCGGCAAGTGAAATTTTATCGTCCGGGTCCGATACGGCACGCAAAAAATTTAAAAAGTCGCTTACTTCCTGTTTGCGGTAAAATTTCTTGTCCGTTTCCACGTTAAAGGCTATGCCGCGGCGGCGCAGGGCCTCGGTATAGGGCGTGGCGGTGGTGGCGGCGCGCGTGAGCAGGGCAATATCCTTGTATTGCAATTTGCTTCCATCCGCCAAGGTTAAAACGCCTACATTTTGGCTAATCCAGTCGGCTATGCACTCGGCTTGGTTATCGCGGAAATCGTCTGCGGAAGGTAATTTCCCTTCGGGTGCGGGCACAAAAACCCATTGCACGGCCCCGTTGCGCACCGTTTTACTGGTGTAAATGGGCACATAAGCGGGTTGAAAGGCCGTTTGCTGAATCATTGCGCGGGAACAAATGGAGTTGGCGGTTTCCACAATTTCGGGCGTACTGCGGAAGTTCTCCTGCAAAAAGCACTTTTCGCCACCTTGCCGCAAAATCAAATCGGTAAACAGTTCATACGCCGTAATATCCGCCCCGCGGAAGCGGTAAATGGACTGTTTGGGGTCGCCCACTACATACAATTTACCCGGCTCCAAACGCACATCCTGCCAACGGGAAGCGCGCGTGTTTTTGGCCTCGGCTAAAAACAGCAGCAGTTCCCCCTGTACAGGGTCCGTATCTTGGAACTCATCAATAAACAACACGTCAAATTTGGCTTTTAACTGTTCCCGCACGGACGGATTTTGCAACAATAAGTTACGGGTTTTAACAATCAAATCGTCAAAACTCAATAGTCCTTCCCGCGCGTAGTCCTGCCTAATAAGAGCGGTTACATCCTTTACCAAGTCATACGCGGCCAGAAACAGGCGTTGTTTTTCGGGCGTGGTTTTGCCCGCAAAATCCACGAGCGAGCAAGCCTCGTCAAACGCTTCGTCATCCCAGCCCTTGGCTTGGTCATTGGAAGAAAGTTTAACGTATTCCCCCGCGGGCGCGGCCGGGGTTTCCCCCTTTAAAAAAGCCGCCGTCCGCTTTAAAGATTCCGCCGCCCACAATAGCATTTTTTCCACCTTGCGGGGCTTCTTCACTTCCGCCGAAAAAGACTCCGCCATTTCCTGGGCGCGCGCGGCTTTTTCCAAGCACGAGGAAGCCAGCAAATTTTGGTGGGCATAATAATCGTAAGATTCTATTTTGCCGCTGCAAAGTTCCGCCGCAAAATCCTTTAAGTCCGGCAGGGAAATTTCCGCCAACACCTGCTTCCATTGGGCGGCGCGGGGTGCATTTGCCCCCAGTTCGCTATCCAAAAAAGCGTTCCAACGCGCGTTAAACAGTTGCGCGGCCTTTTGCCCCGCATCAATTTGCGCATTGGGCGAAAGCCCGGCTTCCAGCGGAAAGGATTTTAAAATATCGGCGCAAAAGCCGTGAATCGTGCCAATGGAAGCGCGGTCCAAACGCGAGAGCGCCGCTTCGGCCCGTTTTACCAACTCTTCGGGCTTTACCGACGGGAAATGCTCCCGCAAGAGCGACAAAGTGCTATCCTGGGTTCCCTTTTTAACGGCGGCCACTAAATTTTGCAATTTGGCGACAAAGCGCGTTTTGATTTCGGCGGCGGCTTTTTCGGTAAACGTCAGCGCGACCAATTTTTCAACCGGCGTATTTTGCGCCAGCACCGCCAAACACAGGCGGTCAATTAACAGGGTGGTTTTGCCCGTACCGGCCCCGGCCTCTACCACAATATTCACACCCATACGCGTTTGCGCCTGCAAGCGGTCTTCGGTAAAACTCATTTGACTGCCTCCTGTAACGATTTGTAGGCCGCACTCTTGCGCGCACGCAAAAGCGACTTAAAACTATCCCGGCGGCAAACCGCCGCATACGGACAATATTGGCACTTTTTGTCATCGGGGTTAATAAAGAAAACCCCGTTTTTTACATAATCCGTCAGCAATACCAAAAATTGGCAAGCGCGCGGTAATACGTCTTCAAACGCGGCGGGTAGCAAGTCGCTGCGGTGGTATTTGGGGCCAATAGCCAACAGGCAAGAACCCGCCGACCCGTAGCCTTTTAGTCCCGGCAGTTGGCGCGCAATCAGCACATACACAAAGGGCTGAAAGATAAGATGTTTAAAGATATCCGCCGCCAAGTCTTTGGTGCCCTTGCGGGAAGATTTATAATCATCAATGCGGAAGAGTTTATGCTTTTCATCAATATCCACCCGGTCAATAATCCCGCGCAGACGCAGGGGCAGTTTTTCGGACGGCTCCAACGAGACGGGAATTTCAAACTTGGCAGGCACAAAATCACCTTGGTCGTGCAAATCGGCCAGCACAAATTCGCCCAGCAGGTCCTTGATATCTTGCAGTAAAAGTTCCCACACCACGGGATAAATGCCAAACTGGCGGTAACTGTCTGCGCGGTAATGTTTTTCAACTGCTTGGTTCAAATATTCCAAGGCGGCCTCGTCAAACAAATCGTGCGTAAGCCCGCGCTTAAATAAATCTTCGTAGAAATCCTTTAAAATTTCGTGATAAACAGTTCCGCGCAAATTGGGCGGCAACTCCTGGCGGCTTAACGGGTCGTCGTCTTGGCGCAGTTTAAGGCCCTTTTCAAAAAAGATACGCATCGGGCATTGGCCCAACTTTTGTAAAGTAGAAGGCGAAAAACCCAACTTATCTTCCTGCGCAAAAATTTCCGCCCCGCTGCTAATTACGCCGTCATACGCGTTTAGCGGGCCGTTTTTGGCCAGTTCGCCCGCGGCGGCAAGAGCGTCTTCAATCCCAGGCGTCAGCAGTTGCGCCAACTCATATTTTTTAGCGGCGTTTTCCGGACTAAAAATAAAGGTGTAAGAAAGTTCCTTGGGCGTTAAAAAATCCTCGGCAACGGCCGATAACTTTTCGCTAAACCGCCCGCTGACCCGCAAAGCACCGTCCGCCTGCCAGTTGATAAGCGTAGCCCGGGCTAGTTCCGCCAAATAAACTGACGGAGAAACCTCTTTCCCGTCCGAACCGCCCCGCGCATACAGAGCGTATAATTTTTCCCGCGCCGAAGTAGCCGCCGCAAAAAAGAAGAGTTTTTCCTCATCGCCCCTATCCAAACTTTGGTTAATCCAATAGCCCAGCACATCACGCAGCACATAGCGGTAATAGTCGCGCAGAACGGGGTCCTCGGGCATTAACAGAGGGAAAATTTTATCGTTCAGCCCCAGTAAAAATACCGCCTTAAACGAAAGCCCGCGCGCGCGCACGGCGTCGGTAAACACCACCCCGCCGCGGACGGGTTCGGCCTCGTTAAACGTAAGCCCGCGCACCGCGTCGGCCAGTTCTTCCAAAAACTCGCCCGCCTGCGCCTGCGCGCGCAGCACGCCATACGAAGCCAAACTTTGTATGCGCTCGCACACAGCACGGTAAATTTCCGCTTCTTTGCCTTCAAAGGTTTCCTCGTCCGTCAGTTCGCGCAGTAAAGCCAAGGCTTCCTGCGACAATACGCCCCACTCCGCCGCGCGGCCCAACTGTTCCAATCGGTCTTTGATATGCGTCAGCCACGATAAAAATTCCGGGTCGTAGTTCTTGGTTTGCGGCAACAAATCCTGCCATTGGCTAAAATCGCGGTTTACGATCGAGCGCGAAATAAGCGCGCGCCATTTATTTTTGGAAGCGTGTTTAAAATACGGAGACGACACCACCGACAGCACGAGGTTACGCTCAAAACCATTTTGCGCCAAGGCAAATAAATTCAAACAAAACACGCCCAGCGGATAATGCGTAACCGGGAACGAAAAAGACGCATTAAGCGGAATACAGTTTTGCTTAAACACGCGGCGCAGTTCGTCCTGATAAGGGGTAGCCGTGCGGGCAATCACCGCAATATCGGCAAAGGAGTAGCCCTCTTTTTCCACCAAGCGCAAAATTTCCTTGGCGGTAAAAAACAACTCGCCGGAAGCATCCCCCGCACTTACAATTTGCACGCCCGGGGCATTTATCCCCTCTCCCGCCGAAAAAACGCTTTTAGCGGCCGGCCCCAACGCGCCAAAATCGTCCGCTTCTGCGTTTTCGCCGCCGGAGGACAGCCAGTTAGCCTCAAAAAATTTCCGGGCAAAATGGTACGCCGGGTGATTCATATACGGCGCAAAAACCGCCACCGGGTAATGCCCGCGCAAACGGTTCACCAGTTCCAACTGGCGGCCGGGCATATCGTAAAACCCGTAAAACACAATTTGTTTAAAGCCCTTTAAAAAGGCTGATTTTTCCACCTGCGCGAGAGCCCGCTCAAAGGCCGCCTGATACGGGCGGTAGCCCGGCACATTTTGCTGGGCCTGTAAATACCGACGGTAAAGGCGGTTTAACCAAATAAGCCGCTCCTTGTCCGCTTCCAAGGCGGTGTCCGAAGCGGTACGCACATACTCGTCTATTACGTCCGGCCCGGCCAAGGAGTCCTCCAAGTCGCGCAGGGAACTTTTAACCGCCTGCACAAACCCGCGCGAAGCGGGATAGCGGTTTAGGCCCGGCTCCTGCAATAAATTTTTAATTAAAAAATCACGCAAATTGTCTTGCGGCAAAAGCGGCAAGGTTGCGCCGGGGGCTTCACCGTCCAGCACGGACACGAGCGCGCCGCCCGTCATAAAATGGATATTGGCCGCCGCGCCAAATTCCCGCGCCAAGCGGTTTTTTAATTGGCTGACCACCAAGCCGGATGAACAAATCACCAGCCACGGGGCCAACGCGTCCGTGCGTTCGCTGCGGACGTAACGGACGAAGGCATTTTCCAACGAAGGGTAATGGGCGTAAAAGAGTTTCATAAAATTGTAAAATAGAGATATTATTTTATCTTACATTTTTGGAAGCAAATATGAAAACACTTATCCTTGTACGCCACGCAAACGCCTTATCCGGCTTGGAAGCCCGTGTAAATACGGACGCCGAACGCCCGCTTTCTAACGAAGGCAAACAAAAAGCCGCAAAAACCGCACAGGCCTTAAAAGAGCGCGGAATTGTACCGCAAATTATTTTGACAAGCCCGCTTTTGCGCGCGGAGCAAACGGCTGAAATTTTGAAACAAACCTTGGGCGGGCAACTTTCCAAGGAAACGGTTTTAAACGGTCTGCACGCCGACCGCGAGGTATGCGAATTTTTAGCCGGGCAAATGCAAGAATACGATACAGTGATTGCCGTCGGCCACAACCCCAATGTGGCGTATGTGTTGCACCTGTTTTGCAAAGAGGTTCACCACTTTGCGCCGGGCTCCTTTGCCGTGTTGGATTTTGCTAACCCGCACCGCCCCCAATTAACCTGCTTTGGAGAGTAACCGATGACGATTTTTGATGCGGTTTTGCTCGGTTTATTACAAGCGTTAGGGGAATTTTTGCCTATTTCCAGTTCGGCCCATTTGGCCCTGTTGCCGTACTTCCGCGGGATGGAATATCAGGGGCTTGCGTTTGACGTAATGCTCCACGCAGCCACGCTACTAGCCGTGCTTTTGTACTTTGCCAAGGATTGGTTCGTGCTGATTAAAGACGGACTGACTCATCCCACCACGCAAGAGGGGCGTAAACTGTGGTATTTGGCCGCCGCCACGGTGCCTGCCGCCGTTGCCGGATATTTCCTTAACGATTTAGCGGAGAATACTTTTAGAAATCCGCTAATGATAGCCGTTTGCTTAATGGTGTTTGCGTGCCTACTCGGCTGGGCCGACAAAAAGGGAAGCAAAAACCCCGATACGCCCATTACGTTTAAGGTGTTGATGATTATCGGCTGTGCGCAGGCCTTGGCGCTTATGCCCGGCGTATCGCGCAGCGGTATTACTATTACAGCGGCGCTTTTGCTGGGGTTATCGCGCAGTGCAAGCGCGCGGGTTTCCTTTTTGTTATCCACGCCCATTATCGGCGGGGCCACCCTTTTGGAACTGCGCCACTTGGCCCCGGCGGATTTTAATATGCCGCTTTTGTGGGGCTTTGTCAGCGCGTTTTTGGGGGCGTTACTCGTCATTGGCTGGCTGATGAAATACATCAAAACGCACAGTTTTAATGTGTTTGTTTATTACAGACTGCTTTTGGGGCTTGTGATTATAGCGTTTTACTTTTGGAAATAGCGCAAAAAGGGCGGGCCTTAAAAGCCCGCCCTTTTTATAGTTTATTATCCGGTTATTTAGCAAAGGCTTTGGCCTTATCCACCGTTGCGCCAATAGTGTCAGCCAAAATCTTTTTTAAGTCCGACGCGGCCATAACGTCCATACCCGCCGCCGTGCAACCGCCGGGAGTAGCCACCTTTTGGGCGAGTTCCGCCGCAGAAAGCCCCGTGCTTTCCAACATTTTGGCAGCCCCGATAACCGTCTGCAACGAGAGCGCCGCCGCCTGTTCCTTAGGCAACCCGTAAGCCGCGCCCGCCTGCGCCAAGGCGTCAATAAAATAATACACAAACGCCGGGCCCGAGCCGGAAACAGCCGTCGCCGCGTCAAACACAGGCAAAGAGACCTCAAAGGTCTTTCCAAGCCCGTCAAAAAGCCCCATTACCTCGCGGCGGGTGCGTTTGGGCGTTTCCGCCGCAAAGTGGAAGAGCGTTACTCCCTCGCCCAGCGACAAGGGCGTATTGGGCATAATGCGGATAATGGGCCAGTTGGGCAAAACCTGCTGGATTTTTTCCACGCTCCACCCCAAAGCCATACAAATAAGTGGCTTGGCGTTTACGCCGCTTGCCACAATTTGCTCCAATACGGACGGCACCTGTGCGGGTTTTACGGCAATAAACAGCCAGTTTGCATCGTGGATTACGCGCAAATTGTCCGTGCTCGCGTCAATCCCCAATTCGCCGCGCAGTTTAGCGGCCGAGTTTTCCGTATGCACGGAGGCGATAATATCCTCTTTGGGCCACCCGTGCTTTAAAAGTCCTTTAATAATGGCTCCGCCCATTTCTCCGGCGCCGATAAAACCTAATTTCATTATTTGCTCCCTAATTTTCTATGCGTAAACGGTTTTGCGTTGGGGCCCACATAATCAGCCACAATTTGCCCGTTTCCATATAACTTATATTTGTAAATCGTCAGCCCTGTTAAACCCACCGGGCCACGCGCGTGCGTTTTGCCCGTGCTGATGCCCACCTCGGCACCAAAGCCATAACGGTATCCGTCCGCAAAGCGGGTAGAAGCGTTGTGATACACGCCTGCCGAATCTACTAAATCCATAAACACTTGGACTTCGTCGTGATTGGCGGTTAAAATACAATCGGTATGGTGCGAGCCATAGCGGTTGATGTGTTCCACAGCCTCTAAAATATTTTTAACCTGCTTAACAGAGAGTTTCTTTTCCCCGTATTCGGTATGCCAGTCCGCCACCGGGCCGGACACCGGGGCCAGTTTGGCGATATCTTCCCCGCCGAACAGTTCCACCCCGTGTTTTACCAAATGTTCCAGCAAATCCTTTTTAAAGGATTCGGGCCACGCTTCGTCAATCAGCAGGGTTTCCACCGAGTTGCAGGCTGAAGGGTACTGCGTTTTGGCATCGGTGCAAATTTGTTTGGCCATTTGCACATCCGCCGAGCGAGCCACATAAATATGGCACACGCCGTCCGCGTGCCCCAAAACCGGGATTTTGGTGTTGGCCTTTACATAAGCCAAAAGCGAATTGCCCCCACGGGGAATAATTAAATCAAAATATTTATCCAGCGCCAGCATTTGCGCCGATTCCTCACGCGAGTGAATTAAATTAAGCGCATAAGGGGGATAACCGGGCACCGTAGCCAGCGCATTTTGAAGCACTTTGGCAAGAGCGTCATTGGTGTGCTGGGCTTCTTTGCCGCCTTTTAATACAACGGCATTACCCGACTTGGCGGTAAGCGCCGCAATTTGCGGCACCACATCGGGGCGCGCTTCAAAAATCACGCCGATTAAGCCAATGGGGCAAGAAATCTTATACAGGTTCAGGCCCTCGTCCAGTTCCGTGGCGGACAATACCTGCCCGACCGGGTCCGGCAGTTCCACCATTTCTTCCACCCCGCGGATAACCGTTTCCAGTTTGTCGCGCGTCAATTTTAAACGTTCGTAGAGGGCCGGCTTCATTTTTCCGGCTTCTACGGCTTCTTTGGCGGCCTGCAAATCTAACTGGTTGGCCTGCAAAATTTCATCCGCGTGTACGCGCAAGGCGCACGCCATAGCGTTTAAGGCGCGGTCCTTGGCTTCGGGCGGCAAAGCGGCCAATACATAAGAGGCTTCTTTGGCCTTGGCGGCAATTTCAGATACGTTCATACAAATCCTCACAGTAAAACAATGTTGTCGCGGTGGACGGTTTCGTCATAGTTTTTATAGCCGATTTTCTTGGCGATGTCTTCCGAGCGGCAGCCCGCTATTTTGCGGCACTCTTTGGACGAATAATTCACAAGTCCGCGCGCAAATTCCTGCCCGGCTTCGTCTAAAATGGAAATAGCGTCCCCGGCCTCAAACTCGCCCGCCACAGCCGTAATTCCGGCAGGGAGCAGGGAAGAGCCCTTTTCGCACATTGCCTTTTTGGCCCCGGCGTTTACCGTAAGCCCGCCCGCCACATTGGTAGCGTAGGCCAACCACAATTTTTTACCGGGTAAATTTTCTACGGGCAGAAAGAGCGTGCCCTTAAAATCAGGTCCGAATAATGAGGATACCGCCCCCGGCTTTTTGCCGTAGGCGATAATCATCGCCGCGCCCGAGCGCGTAACCACCTTGGCGGCTTCCAGTTTGGTCTTCATCCCGCCGCGGCCGCGCGAAGAAGCGCAAAAGCCCAAGGCTTCTATCTCTGGCGTAACGCCCTTTACCACGTCAATTAATTTGGCGTTTTTATCCTTGCGCGGGTCGCCATTGTATAACCCTTCCACATCGCTCATTACACACAGCAAATCCGCATCCATCCCGCTGGCGACAAGGGCGGAAAGTTTATCGTTATCGCTAAAACACACATTAACGCCCTTTTCCTTGTATCCGCGCAATTCGTTGGTGGAAACGGTGTCGTTCTGGTTAATCACCGGGATACAGCCCAGTTCCAGCAAGCGGTTCAAAGTATCGCGCAAACTTAAATAGCGGCTTCTGTGGGAAAAATCATCCTCGGTAAGCAATACCTGGGCGGCCACAACGCCCAACTGTTTAAAACCGTCCTCGTAAAATTTCATTAGGCTAATCTGCCCCACCGCCGCGCAGGCCTGCTTTAAGGACACCACATCCGGCGCACTCGTCAGCCCCAAGCGGCGTTTGCCCATCCCCACGGCCCCGGAGGTAACAATCATTACCTCTTTGCCTTGGGCACGCAAGGCGGCGATATCTTCCATAAAAGAATACAGACGGGACAACGCCAAGTCGCCGTTATCGGTGCTTAATGCGTTGGTGCCGAATTTAAATACAATACGTTTTGCTTTTTTAATCAGGTCTTTCATAAATTACTGTTGCCCGGCAGGTTTAACCGTGGAAAATTCACAGCGGTTGTTAAACGGACACGCGGCGCAATGCTCCAAATTAGGCTCAAAATCCGCCACTTCAATTTTTTTGCCGATGTTAATAAAGGTCTCCAAAATTTTCTTTTCGTCAAACGCTTCAAACGGCGCGCTCATCTGCTTGTTAAACGCCACAAAATAGAAAGTGCATTTGCCTTTCTTCATATTCCAAGCGCGCTGGGCGCCTACGGCGTAAATGCCCATTTGCAGGGAATCGGTTACCGGCAGGGAAAGGTCCACATCCGTTCCGGTTTTGTAGTCAATTACTTCCCAAGAACCGTCGGGCAGTTTATCTATGCGGTCAATCTTGCCGCGCAAGGTCCATTGCCCTTCCTGAAAGATAAATTCCCGCTCGGTGCTGTCCACGGTGGTTTTGCGCTCGTATTCGGCTTGGGCGTAGGTTTCCAACATTTTTTTGCCCTTTAAATACCACTCCATTTGCTCGCCTGCGCTGGAATATCCGGCGCCCAGCCAGCAATCGTCGTAATAAGACAACAGTTCCGAGGGGTCGTTGCTTTCCTTGTGGTACGCTTCCAACGCGCGGTGGATAGACACACCCAAAGAGGAGGCGGGCACCAGCCCTTCGCGCTTGCCCTCAATATATTTGTACTTATACAAAACGGGACATTCCAAATACGTTTTGATTTTGGAATAGTTTAATTCATATACATCGCTATACATTGGCGGGTTCGTCCTTTTGCGTCTTGGCGCGCAGGAAATGCACCAAGGTATCGCCGTATTTTTCTACGCGGTAAATTTCCAGCGTGTCCGGCACGGCAAACTCTTCGGTCTTGTGCGTTTGCAAAACGATAATACCGTTTTTAGCAAGCAACTTGGCATCGGCCACGTTTTTTAACGCGGGCTCGGACAGCGCCAACATTTTGTTGTTGATGTCGCGGTACGGCGGGCCCATAAAAATAATATCGTAACCTTCATTATCGCTGTACGCCAACAGAAAATCAAGCGGTTTTAACACATCCCCGCGGATTACCTTGGCGCGGTCCGCAAAGCCCAAATGCTCCAAGTTGCGGTGGATATTTTTAATACAGGCGGGCTCTCTGTCCAGCATTACCGTACGCATCGCCCCGCGGGAAAGCGCTTCCAAAGACACATTCCCCGTTCCTGCGAATAAATCCAGCATCATAGCCCCCGTAATGCGGGGGCGCAAAATATCAAAAAGGGACTGTTTGATACGGTCCGAAATAGGTTTTACGGGCAAATTTTTAGATACGGAAAAAATTCTGCGCCCGCGGGCAGTTCCGGCAATAATACGCATAATAATCCTTTATAATTGGGCAATGCCTTCCTTCAAGGCAAAGCGCACCAGTTCGGCCTGTTTGTGGATGCCGAGTTTCTTCATAATATTGTTGCGGTGCACGTGAATTGTATTTAACGAAAGATTAAAGGTTTTGGCAATCTGTTTGCTGCTGTAACCTTCGGCAATCAGTTGCAGGACCTCTTTTTCTTTGGGAGTCAGCCCCGTGGCATCGCGCTTGCGGGCCGAGGTTTTGCCCAAGAACCCTTGCACAATGTATTTGGACACTTTACTGCACAAATAAAAGCGTCCGGCTGCGACTTCTTCAATCGCATCTACAATTTCATCGGCGGTGGAAACCTTAACAATAAAACCCTTCGCCCCGGCTTTGAGCGATTTTTCCACCGAAACCCGGTCGTCATACATACTCAGCATAACCACCTTGGCTTCTGGGTCGCGCTTTACAATGCGTTCCGTGGCCTCTATCCCGTTTAAAAGCGGCATAGAAATATCTACTACATACACATCGGCCGGAGTCTTTTCGGCATATTCCACCAAATCCTTCCCGTTGGCAATCTCAGCCACAACTTCCATATTTTTGCCTAATTTTTCCAGCACGGCGCGAACGCCTTGGCGTACAATGGCGTGGTCATCCGCCAATACAATTTTTATACTCATTTGTTCCCCCCGTAAACCACGCACGGGCACGACACTTCAATACGTGTTCCCTTGCCCGGTGCGCTTTTAATAGAAATAGACCCGCCCAAAAGTTGCACGCTGTCCTTCATTGCGCGCAAACCCACTTGGCGGATGGAGCCTCCCTTCATCGGCTTAAAGCCAACGCCGTCGTCCTGCACAATCAAATGGGCGGTAAATTCGTCCCGTTCCAATAGTACATAAATATTTTTGGCCTGTGCATACTTGGCAATGTTTGTTAAGGCTTCTTGCACGATACGATAGAGCAAAATCTTTACGTTGTCGGCCACTCCGGTAGAGTCGCCCTCCGACTTATAATCAAATTTGTACGGGATATGCAGCATTTGGCTGATGTTATCCAACAGTTCCCGCACCGAGCCGCCCAAGGCGCCGTCGTTTTCCAAACTTGGCGGACGGAGCGACACCACAATATTTTTTACCCGCTCAATACTGTCTTTAATCTGCTTATCCAATTTGGCTATTTCCGTCAACGCCTGTTTGGTATCGCCCTCTTTTACGCTGGCTTTTACCAAACTTAAAAGAGCCGTTAAAATAACCGCCGAAGAGCCAATTTCATCGTGCAGGGATTTGGAAATTTCCCTTTTTTCGGCTTCCCGCTCGGCCAGTAAAATCTGCGCAAAGGTCCGCGGCGCGGCCCCTTCCTTAAGCATATTGGGTTCGTGGTAATTCCGGGCCCAGTGGGTAATATCCCGCGTGAGCGCCAGTACCGTAGATACGGTGCCTTTTTCCCCGCGCAGAGGGATTAACGTTGTTTGGTAAAAAAAGTGCGTACCGTCCTTTTCAAATCCCCACTCATAATGATAAACAGTCCCCTTTAAGGCCTGTTCCAAGGCCTGCAAATGGAGCGGTACGCCGCGTACATCCTCGGTGGAGCAGTCCAACACATTGCTAATAGCCGTAATTTGGCGCGTTTTAACGTCAATTAACACCACGGCGTCGTACCCTTCCACCCCGTGTTTTTTTATCGTTTCCAAATCTTTGGCGCAATAAGCGGTTTGGCGCGTGGTTACGGGCCCCGCCAGTTGCTTGCATTGGAAACAAAAGCGCGACGGCTTTTGTGTTTCTTTGGAAATCGTTTTCTTTGTCATAGACGGCCTCTAATACACTCTATAAGATATTCTACTATATTTTGCGTATTTTTCTATAAATAGGGTTCCTGCGCGCGTAATAAGGAGAAAGACACTTAGATTTGATATAATTTTGTATATGTCTAAACGCTTAAAAAAATTGATTTTTTCTAAATTATTTCTTTTCTCCGCATTAGCGGGGCTATTTGTATTTATTATTGTTTGTGCGGTATTTATGCGCTACATCTTTTCCGGCCTGCCGCCCGTGTACGAAATGGAGGAATACACTCCGGCCGTTACCACCAAGGTTTTTGACCGCAATAACAATTTAATTCACGAATTTTCCATTGAAAAACGCAGTATGGTGCCGCTGGAAGATATTCCGGTGGACCTGCAAAACGCCGTTGTGGCTATGGAGGACCGGGAGTTCTTTTCCCACCCCGGCATTTCAATCCGCGGCATCGTTCGTGCGGGGTTATATGACCTTGTTGCCGGCCGCGCCAAACAGGGGGCTTCTACGCTTACCCAGCAACTTTCGCGCGGGGTGTTTTTAACGCAGGAAAAGAAACTCATCCGCAAAATCCGCGAAGTTATTTTGGCTATTCAAATTGAACACAAGTTCAGCAAGCGGGAAATTTTGCAGTTATATTTAAACGAAATTTATTTAGGCAGTGGTTCCTACGGGGTAAAGGCCGCCGCCAAAAAGTATTTTAATAAAGAACTTTCCGAACTGACCACAGGGGAGGCCGCCCTCATCGTGGGTTTAATTCCCGCCCCGGGGCGCTATAACCCCTTTGCCAACCCGGACCTGGCCCGCCAACGCCGCAATTTGGTACTGGACGTAATGCAACAGCAAAATTATATTTCCAAGGAAGAGTTGGAAAAAGCCAAAAAAGAGCCCCTGCCCGAAAAACAAACGCAGGAAGAAGCCCAGCCCGGACAATATTTTATTGAGCACATCCGCCGCATTTTGGAACCCAAATACGGTATGGACGTATTGTGGAAAGCGGGCTTAAATATTTACACCACCATTGACATTAAAGAGCAGGCCTTGGCCGAGCAAATAATGAACAAAAAACTCCAAGAGTACGACGAGCAGGTGGCCAAAGGGTTAGGCATTGAAATTGACCCCAACGACGCCGAAGCCGACACCGCAAACGCTGAGGAAGAGGCCGATACCCAAACGCCCAAGGAAAACTATCCCCGTCTGCAAGGCGCCTTTATGGTGCGCGACGTTAAAACCGGTGCGGTACGCGTGATGATTGGCGGACGCGGCTTTGACGAAAGTAAATTCAACCGCGCTACGCAGGCCAAACGCCAGCCGGGTTCCTCTTTTAAGCCGTATGTGTGGATGGCCGCTCTGCAAAAGGGTTACACGCCCGCTACCCTGGTAAAGGATTTGCCCACAATGTTCTATTACGACGGACGCAACTGGCGCACCTTTAACGAAAACTCCGATTTGTATTCCTTGGATTTAGCCAAGCAATCCTTTATTGCCAGCAAGGATTTTAACGTATGGGTTCCCAAAAACTATGGGGAGCGCAACGAGGGGTGGATTACCTTGCGCAAGGCATTGGAAAAATCCAAAAACCTCGTAGCCGTCAATTTGATTGACGCTATCGGCGTGGGCGAAGTAATCCGCGTAGCGAGAAAGGCGGGCATTACAGCCCCCTTACCGCGCGTTCCGGCCTTGGCCTTGGGCGTAAGCGTGCTTGCAATGGATGAACATTTGGCCGCTTTAACCACTTTTGCCAACGGCGGTATCCACACCGACAACTACTATATTGAACGCGTGGAGGACGCCAACGGCCGCATTTTGGAACAGCACGTTCCCATAGAGGAAGCCGCCTTCTCTCCGCAAAATTCGTACCTGCTTATCAATATGATGAAAGGCGTCGTCCAGCGCGGGAGCGGGGCGTATGTATCGCGCTTGGGCCGCAACATTGCGGGTAAAACGGGCACCACGCAGAGCCACCGCGATATGTGGTTCGTGGGGATGACTCCGCACACCGCCGCCGCCGCTTGGATGGGATACGACGACGACACTTCTCACGAAAACGGAGCGCGTTTTACAGGCAGCACCACGGCCCGCTGGTGGACCGAAATTATGCAGGAAATTTTAAAGGACGAACCCAACGACGATTTTGCCGTGCCGGAAGGAATTTCCTTTGCATATGTAAACCCCATTACCGGCAAACTGGCTATGCCCAGCGAGCGGAACAAATTTTTGGAAGCCTTTATATCCGGCACCGAACCGCAAAGTTTCTAGCCGTTTAAGGCAGTATTTATGAGCCACGCAACTAAATCCTTCACCCGTTACTACGGCCTGCCAAATGGGGCCGCCAAGGCGTATTTTGCGTGCCAAACATATCTAAACCATAACAAAAGCGCGGTATTTATTACCGCGCACGATACGGACGATTTTGACAACGCCGCCAAGGAATTTGCCCCGCGCGGAGCCGAAACGCTCACCTTGCCGGAAACCGATACCGGGCGGATGAACGCGCTCTTTGCGCTGATTTCTCCCGCAGGCGGCCCGCGGCTGTTAAGCACCAATTACGAATCTCTTTCTACCCCGCTTCCAACCCCACAGGACTTTAAAAACCGTCTGTTTACTGTCCGCCGGGGCGACACCCTGCGCCGCCAGGAATTATTGGACCGCTTGGAAAATTCCGGCTACGGGCGGGAGGAATACGCCGAAGCCCCCGGCCAATACGCCGCGCGCGGCAGCGTAGTAGATATTTTTTGTTTAAACCGTCCCGAACCCTTGCGCCTGTATTTTGCGGGCAACCGCGTGGAAATGATTAGCGCCTACGACTTAGACACGCAAAACACCAAGGAGCACGTGGAACAAGCCGATATTATCCCCTTAAAATTTAAAGACACTCCCGCAACCTTGGCCGACTACTTACCCGGATTTTCGTTTATTTTTGACGAGCCGGATAAAGAGTTTGACCTGTCGGCCTATCCCAACTGCGCGGTTACAACCCTGCTTCCGTCGGCGGACGGCGTGAATTTTGGCCTAAAAGCCAATGTGCCCTTTAACGCCAATATGGACCTACTAGATAAAGAAGTAGCCGGCTTGCAGGCCCATAACATTGTGGTAACCATTTGCTGTTTAAACCGCGGCGAATTGGACCGTATGGGTGAATTGGCCGCCGATTATGAACATCTAAAAAAGGCCGCCTTTAAAATTTCCCCCTTAACCCAAGGTTTTTGCAGTCCGCAGGAGCGTTTTGCGTTGATCACCTCCAACGAAATTTTAAACCGCCGCTATAACGCCGCGCGGGTAATTAAACATTTTGATATTGAGGGTGCCAAACGCGTGCGCTTTAAAGAGTTACAGGCGGGCGATTACGTCGTCCACCAAGAGCACGGCATCGGGCGGTACTTGGGGTTGGAAGTAATGGATAAAGAGGAAAACCCCACCGACTGCCTGATTATTGAATACCGCCGCGGAAGCCGCCTGTATGTGCCGATGTACGACTTTAAAAAGGTGCAAAAATACATTGGCGCCGGGGGCAAACGGCCGACGCTGTCCGTATTGGGCGGGGCAACGTGGAAGGACGTAAAAAGCCGCGTAAAAGAAGAAGCGCAAAAGGCCGCCAAGGAAATTTTGAAACTGGAAGCCCTGCGGCAAGCCACCCCAGCGCCCGAAATTTCGGGCGACGCACGTATTGAACAGGAATTTGCCGACTCGTTTCCCTATGTTTTAACGCCGGGGCAAGAGCAGGCCATCCGCGAAACCTTGCACGATTTGGACCTTTCCAAACCAATGGACCGCGTATT
The DNA here is from genome assembly GCF_002437085.1 of Candidatus Avelusimicrobium stercoris. Classification (NCBI taxonomy): domain Bacteria; kingdom Pseudomonadati; phylum Elusimicrobiota; class Elusimicrobia; order Elusimicrobiales; family Elusimicrobiaceae; genus Candidatus Avelusimicrobium; species Candidatus Avelusimicrobium stercoris. Next base: position 35,658 of record NZ_DJOA01000040.1, read on the forward strand.
AGTAGGCGATGTGGGCTTTGGAAAAACCGAAGTGGCTATGCGCGCCGCCTTAAAGGTGGCTTTATCGGGCAAGCAAGTAATGGTGTTGGTTCCTACGACCATTTTGGCGGACCAGCATTATAAAACTTTTTCCAAACGGTTGGCGGGCTTCCCGGTAGTGGTACGTATGCTTTGCCGCTTCCAAACCGCCAAGGAGCAAAAAGCCGTCATAGAAGAATTAAAAAACGGCGTATGCGACATTATCATCGGTACGCACCGCCTGATGAGCAAAGACATCCGCTTTAAACAATTAGGCCTTGTGATTATTGACGAGGAGCACCGTTTTGGCGTAAAACAAAAGGAAAAAATCCGCGCGATGAGCGCAGGCGTTCACTCCTTGATGTTAAGCGCCACCCCGATTCCGCGCACCCTAAACCAATCGCTCGCTTCCCTGCGCGACATTTCCCTTATTGATACGCCGCCCCGGGGCCGCACGCCGATTAAAACCGTGGTAACCGCCTGGAATAACGATTTGGCCGCGGCGGCCATTACGCAGGAACTCGCCCGCGGCGGGCAGATTTACTATGTCTATAACAGCGTGCAAAGTATGGAATCACGCTATCTGTTCCTTAAAAAACTCGTTCCGCAGGCGCGTATTTGTATGGCGCACGGCCAAATGAACGAAAAGGAACTGGAACAAACCTTGTGGGACTTTAACAAAGGGAAATACGATATTCTGCTGGCCTCTACCATTATTGAATCAGGCATAGACATTACCAACGCCAATACGCTGATTGTGGAAAACGCCCAAAACTTTGGCCTGGCGCAGTTGTACCAGTTGCGCGGGCGTATCGGGCGCGGCAGCACCAAAGCCTATTGCTATTTGTTCCACCCGGATTGGCTGCTTAAAAAACCCGCCGAAAAAGAGGACAACTTTACCGATTTAGCCGCCGTGTATTGGAAGCCCAAAGAGGAAAAGGACCCGACCGAAGAAGCCCGCCAACGCTTGGCCGCATTAATGGAATTTAGCGACCTGGGCAGCGGGTTCCGCTTGGCCCTGCGCGATATGGAAATCCGCGGCGCGGGCGAATTATTGGGCGTAAAACAGCACGGATATGTAAACGAGGTGGGCCTTAGTTTGTATTGCGATTTAGTGGCCGCCGAGGTCAAAAAATTAAAGGGCGAGCGCGTGGAGCGCAACCTGCAAGCCAAGGTTAATTTGCCCCTGCCCGCCTATATTCCGCCCGATTACCTGCCGGACGACGCCGAACGCCTAAAATATTATAAGGAACTGATGAGCGCGGACGAAGCCAAAACCAAAACGCTTTTGGCCCGTTTGCAGGATTTGTGCGGCCCGGTTCCGTCCGAAGTGGAAAACTTAACCAAACTCTTTTTACTCTCCAACCGCGCGGGCAAGTTGGAAATTTATCATATAGATTGGGTGGACGGCGCCTTGGAAATGCTGTTCACGCACCGTTTTAAAATGCCGCCTGCTTTTCCGGGGGAACTTTTTAACCGCTTCGGCCCGGGGAACATAGAATTTGTAAAGTCCAAAAACGGCGACGGGGTGCGCATTATTGCCCCCGAGTGCAAGGACCCGTTACTCTTTACCCAGCAAACGCTTGCGTTTTTTGAAACCATTTTACGACAGGAAAAATGATATAGTATATGAATATGAAATATCCGTTTTTACTCTTACTGCCGCTCGTGCTGGCGGGGTGCCATAAGGATTCCGCACCCGTGCAAAACCTGCCCGCCGCCCGTATTGGCAAGCAAACCATTACCGAGCAGGACATTAACGACCGCCTGCCGCTCCTGTCCGCCGAGGACAGGGAGTTTGCCAAAACTCCGCTGGGCCGCCAAAACCTGGTACAAATCATCACGCGCGAAAAATTAATCGCCGCTGATGCCCGCGCCACAGGAATAGCAGATTCGGACGAATACCGCTCCCTGCTGGCTGACAAACGCGCGCAACTGGACCAAATTTATAATGAATTTGCCGCCGACACATTAGAACGCCTTTGGTACCACAAATTAGAGGAAGAGGGCGCCCTTTCCGTCAGCGACAGCGAAGTGGACGATTACTTTAAAAAATATCCCTACGAAATGACGATTAAGCAAATTATCGTGGATAATGCCCAAACCGCCGACCAAGTTTTGCGCACCTTAAAATCTTCCCCTTCGCGCTGGAAGGAAATGGAACGGCAATACAGCATTGCGCCCGACGCCTTAAAGCAGTTTTCCTTTATGCCGGGGGAATACCTAGATAATATCGCCGTCATTGCGGCCAACTCGCCCGCCGGAAAACCGCAGGGCTTCTTCAAAACGGCGCAGGGATTTCATATAATAATGAAAACAGGGGAACGCCGCCTGTCCAAAAAAGACGCCGAACCGCGCATACGGGAAGTGCTGAAAAACAAAAAAACGGACGACGTGCTAGACTCTTTAAAAAATAAATACGAGGTTGTAATCTATGAAAAAAGCGAATAAGTTATTTCTCGCCGCATTACTGGCGGTGTTGGGGATGAATTTACAAGCCAAGGTGATGGAATCCTCCGTCGCCACGGTAAATGGCCGGCCCGTGCTGGCTTCGGAGTATGACAATTACTTGGAAGGCGTTGTGGAGCAATACAAGGCCGCCGCGCCGGACTTTTTAAAACAGCCCTACGCCCAAGATATTTTGGGCCGCGAGGTGTTAAAGGAACTGATTTCCAAGGAACTGTTGTACCAAGCCGCCGAAGAAGCCAAAATCCAGGTAAAGGATTCCGAACTGGACGCCGGATTAAATGAAATTAAGGCCCGCTTTATGGTGGACGAAACCACCGGCAAGCAGGATGCCAAAGGCGCGGACAAACGCTTTACCGAAGCGCTTAAAAAGCAAGGGATGAGTTTAAAGGCGTACAAAAATAAACTTTCCAAAGATATTGCCGTGCGCAAATTAATGGAGCAAAAACTCCAAGCCACCGTTACCCCCGTGGAAGAGGCCGACGCCAAAGCCCTCTACGCCAATGTGGAAGCGGTAATGAAGAACAACACCAAAAAAATCAAAGCGCTTGAAAAAGAAGACCCCGTAAAACTCAAAGAAGCGCAAGCCATTGCCGCCAAATTAAAACAACTCACCGGCGAACAGGTGCGCATCGGGCACATTTATTTGGCCACCACCAAGGATATGAAACCCGAGGAAATCGCCAAAAAAGAAGCCTTGGCCAAACAAATTAAAAAAGAATTGGACGGCGGTATGGACTTTTCCGTGGCCGTTAAAAAATACACCGAGGACAAAAACGCTCTCGCCAGCGGCGGCGATATGATTTTGATTAAAGGCATCGCCCCCAAGGCCATTGACGACAAAGCCTTTACCTTGGCCGTCGGAAAAGTAAGCGACCCGATTAAAAGCGAAGTCGGCATCCACATTATTAAAATTAAAGAAAAACGCGCCGAACGCTCCATTTCGTACGAAGATATCTCGCGCGATTTGGCCCAGTATCTGGCCCAACAGCGCGTACAGGCCGCTATGGGCAAATACATTGAAGAATTGTACGACAAAGCCGACGTGAAGGTTACGAAAACCTTTGAATCGGATACGCTTTTAAAAGAAGAAGCCGCCAAGCAAGCCGAAGCCAAAAAGGCCGAAGTTAAAAAATAATTCTTGGCAAAGCCGTACAGATAGTTATAAAATAAAAGGGCAACTTGCTGCTTTTTCCCGAAACTTTATTTTGGAATACGGTATGAAGCCCATAGTTTTGATTACTGCCGGGGACCCGTTGGGGATTGGCCCGGAAGTAACAGTAAAATCTTTAAAGAACCCGCTCGTACAGCGCGCGTGTCTCCCGGTAGTCATCGGGGAACCCACCTCGCTGGTGCGTGCGGGTTTTTCGGATAAATTGGCCCGTTTGATTGCTATTGACGCTTCCGCCCCCCTGCCGGGAAAACCCATTCCATCCTTTGCGGGCGGGGAAACTTCCTACAAGGCGGTGGAACTGGGCATAAAACTGGCCCTTAAAACCAAAAGTCCGCTGGTTACGGCCCCCATCAACAAACAAAGTTGGGCTCTGTACGGCGTGCCCTACACAGGGCATACCGAACTGTTGCGCGAGCGCGCAGGCAAAGAAGGACTAATGATGTTTGTCAGCGGGAACCTGCGCTGCGGGCTCGTAACGGAACATTTTGCCATTGCGGATTTGCCCCGCTTGCTGACAAAGGAGCGCATTGTAGAGTCTGCCATACACTTTAACAGCGCCTTAAAGCAACTGGGTATAAAAAGCCCCCATATCGCCGTGTGCGCCCTAAACCCGCACGCAAGCGACAATGGCAAATTCGGAACTGAGGAAAACGAGGTAATTTTGCCCGCGGTAAAGGCCCTGCGCCGCCACAAAATAAAGGCCGAGGGCCCCCTGCCCGCAGATGCCTTGTGGTTGGCCCACGCGGCTGGAAAATACGACGGACTTTTGTGTATGTATCACGACCAAGCCCTGCTGGGCCTAAAACTGGCCGCAAAAAAGCCGATTGTGCACATTACGGCAGGGCTAAAATTCCTGCGGGTTTCCCCCACCCACGGCACGGCCTTTGACATTTCGGGGCAAAACATTGCCAACCCGTCCAGTATGACTGACGCGCTTTTATTTGCCGCCGCCCGCGCCAAACCACCCAAAATATTTTGAGAAAACCACCCCGCCGGATATATACCCGGCGGGGTGGTTTAAAAAATTTTACAATTAGCAGCCAATCTCCGTAAAGCCCAAATTTTCCAATCCCATTTTACTAATATCCACATAACAACTGGCATAAGAATTAGTATGGGAACCATCCCTATTAAAATGGGCATCAACATAATAATTGGGGGCCCCGCCGCTTTCGCGTCCGGACGCACCTGCCTCACGCCCCCAAAGGCCTACCAAGAGGTACCCCTCTCTCAGATCAATACAAAGGTCTTTGGAATTACAATAATAACGCCCGTTCCAAGTAAAATCAGGAAAATTCACATCTAACGACTCCATATCCATCCCGTCAGTAGAACCATTAGCCAAAACATACATATTGATTGCTTTTTCCATTGTGCGATAGACGGTTATCATTTCGGTTACCCGGGCTTTTTCCACCGCCTTGGTGTATTGCGGTACCGCCACCGCTGCCAAAATGCCAATGATAAGCACGACTACTAGAAGTTCTATCAAGGTAAAGCCCGCTGTTGCAGTGCGGCCACTTGTTGGTAAGCCGTCATCCCGTAGTGTCTTTATACGGGATCTGCCGTTGTAGTGGTAGTTGTCATCCCGGGCGTGGACCCGGGATCCAGTCCGTTTATTAGAAAAACTCCTTATTTTATTTCTGGATTCCAGGTTCCCGCTTGTACGCGGGCCCTGGAATGACAATAAAGTATTCATAAAATTTTTCATTTTTTCTCCTT
>NZ_DJOA01000008.1:0-80451 GCF_002437085.1 Candidatus Avelusimicrobium stercoris
CAACCCCTTTATAAACAACTGCCAAACAACAACGACAAAAACCCCAAAAAGTAGATCCTGAAACAAGTTCAGGATGACTTCCTTTTTCGTAAAGTCGTCATTCCCGAAGGTCGTAGTCGGGAATCCGTTGTTTGTCGTAGTTGTTCTCTTACGAAACGACAGATCCCCGACTAAATTCCTCGGGGATGACAACCACGGCAACGACAGATCCCGGATAAAAACCTTCCGGGATGACGGCACCCTGCGGGTGGCCGACCTTTTCCCCCTCTTTTGACTAATGGAGCCACACTCTTTTTGTAATGTCGCAAACAAACACAACAGCAACAATACATAAAACAAGGCCGTTATAAAAATGGGGGGCATTCTGAACTTGTTTCAGAATCTACCGATTGTGTTGTTTGGCTTCTGTATTGTCGTTGCCGTCATCCTGGACTAGCGGGCTGCAAGGTTTTCAGAATCTACATCTTGGGTTGTTTGGTGTGTTGTTATTAAAAAGTCATACTGGAAGGGTTGCTGGCGCGGAGCGTTCCAGTATCCGTTGTTTTCCTTTTTTTATAACACCAGATCCTGGACTACAACTTTCCAAGATGACGGCAACAACAAGTTCAGGAGGACCTCTTATTCAATTTCCACACCCAAGCAAGGGGCTTGACTTTTCCCCACTAACGCAAAAGCCCCCGGATAATTTTTTATCCGGGGGTAATCCTCTCAAATAAACCTATTTTTTAATGCGCGCGCAAAAAGGCTTGCGCTTCCTCGCGCGTTTTTACTTCGCCCGCCCATTGCGCCTGACGAACACGGTCCAACGCGCCCGAAATGCGCCGCCCTGCAAGGCCCAAATCTTTCAGTTCACGCCCGCGCACAAAGCACGGCTCCAACGCCATTGGCGGCAGGCCGGGAAGTACCGCGTTTAAAATTTCCTTTTGCAAGGGAGACAACGAACCCAAGGGGCTCATTTTTTCGCGTGTTACTTTCCACGCGCCTAAAATTTCTTGCGAAAATTCCTTCGGCAAGTGTAGCGAGCGCAAAAAGTCCTCGCCACTTGCGCCCAAGGTGCATACCAAAATGCCCATACGCTCCTGCACATCCTGCGTGCGGAGCAACGCGTCGTGCCATTGGAGGCCCGGCCAAGCAAATTTGAGCATATCGTACTTTTCCATTAAGAGGAAAATATTTTTGATTTTCTCTTCTTTCAGCACCTTTAAAAATTCGCGGCTGAAACGCTCCCGCGTCAGAAGCAGTAAATATTCCCCCTTCACGGCTTCGCGCAATAAACGCTCGGTTTTGGGGGCCAATTTCCACCCGAACCGCACCGCAAAACGCGCAGCACGCAGCATACGCGTAGGGTCGTCCAAAAAACTTTTATCGTGTAAAATGCGGATAATGCCGTTATCAATATCCTTTTGGGAGCCAAACGCATCGTATGTCTGCCCAAAGGTATCGGGCAAAATGGAAAAGCACCAAGCGTTTACGGTAAAATCGCGGCGGAAGAGGTCGTCCTTTACCTTGGGCGAGAACTCCACCTCCGGCAACGCTCCGGGATACGGGTATTTTTCCTTGCGCATACGGACCATATCAAATTTAAGCCCGTCTGCCATATTCACGCGGAACGTGCCGAATTGCGAAAATTTCCGTTTTCCTCCCCCCCATTGTTTTACGCAGAACCCGGCTACGGATTCCTGGTTGCCGCTAAAAGTAAGGTCAATATCCAGCGTGGGACGCTTTAAGTAAAAATCGCGCACTGCACCGCCAGCCACCCAGGCCGAAAGGCCCAGTTTTTTGGCGTAGGCTCCCACGGAGTATAACTGTTCCCGGTATTTTTTAGGTATATTGGGGGAGAGGTTTATATTCATAGCACCATTGGCGGCTTCGCGCCGTCCTCGCTCATCCGGTCAGCGAAGTTGCGAAGCAGGGTGCTGTTCAGGCCGCTCTTTAACACCTTGGCGGCGGCCACGGCGTATTCGTTGGCCGACTGGTTTTTGGTTGGCGTGGGCACATAAAACGGAAAATGATGTTCCCGCGCATAAGACGGCTTCAAACGCGTTACCGCAAACCCCTGCGCGGCGGAGGCGGCCGCCACGGCTTCGGATTCGTAGGACGCTTCTTCGTCCGCCTGCAAAAGCAGTTTTAATTCTTCCAGCCCGAAAACGGACACGGGCGGATAATCCATATTTAATTGCTTTAACAAAACGTGTTTAATGGTTTCGTAATCGTCCCGCATACGCTTGGCCAGTTCGGGCTCGCGCTGGCGGTCTTTTTCGGAAAAAACAAATACCAAAATTTCGGCCGGGGCGTCAAAATAAATTAAATCACCGTCGTGGTGAAAGAACTCGCCGCACTCGGGGCAACGTACCAAATTTAATTCTCCGCCCATAACGGCGGTTTTCAAATCGGGGTCTTGGTCCGCCCGGATGAGCGACCAGTATTCTACATCAAAAGGTTCACACTTGTGGGGACAATGCGCCGTCCCTTCGTTTTTAATAGATTTCATATGTATAATTTAGCATAAATTGGCGCGGACGGTCATTTTTGCAGGGGAAAAAATTTAATTAGTTTAGCAATTTGATAAAATAAAGATAGGGCCCCGTTAGCTCAACTGGATAGAGTACCGGTCTTCGGAACCGAGGATACGAGTTCAAATCTCGTGCGGGGCAGTTTTCTTTCTAAAATGGTTTGCTCCGTTGTTGCTCGTCCGGTCGGACACCTCCGCGCTACCGCGCGGCCCTGCACAGTGTACCTCCCTCCTCGCGCCTAGAATCAAAGCCATTTTATTTTGAAAACACTTCCAGGTTGTGGCGGTATTTTTCCTTTGCTTGTGCGGGGCAGTTTTCCGCTTAAAATGGTTTGCTTTGACTTCCTTGCCTTTCGCTAAGCAAAGCCTTCTTTTTACCTATATATATTCCTATACATAAAAATTTGGTAAAATAAAAGTATCTAAATTTGCAGTAAGGAGCGCACCTATGGGTGGACATTCGCATTGGGCCGGCATTAAACACAAAAAGGCCCTCGTTGATGCCAAAAAAGGCAAAGTATTTACTAAAATTTTAAGAGAAATCACCATCGCCGCAAAAATGAGCGGCGGTAACCCGGACCAGAACCCCCGCTTGCGTAAAGCCGTGGACGACGCCCGCGCCGCCAATATGCCGTTTGATAACGTCAAACGCGCCATTATGAAAGGTACCGGCCAGTTGCCCGGCGTTTCGTACGAAGAAATCACTTACGAAGGCTACGGCCCCGGTTCCGTGGCGGTCATCGTGGAATGCACCACGGACAATAAAAACCGCACTTTCTCGGAAATCCGCAAAATCTTCACCAGCCACGGCGGCAACACCGGCACCGCGGGCTGCGTGTCCTATATGTTCAAAAACAAAGGGATGATTGTCGTTAAGAAGGAAGACATTTCCGAAGACGATTTGATGAACTTGGCCTTGGAAGCCGGTGCCGAAGACGTCCGCACCGTGGGCGACGTGTACGAAGTTATCACCAACCCGGATATGAACGAATTGGAAGCCGTCAAAAAAGCCATTGAAGCCAAAGGCATTACGCCCGAATCGGCCGATCTGACGATGATTCCAGATACCGAAGTCAGCATTACCGACGAACATACCGCCGAAACGCTGATGAATATGCTTGAAGCGTTGGACGATCACGACGATACCAAAAACGTCTATGATAACTCCAACATTGACGAAGCCATTATGGCTAAGTTAGAAGCCAAATAAGAGGCCTCTTGCAAGAGCATACGACCACAGTTTTAGGTATAGACCCTGGTTTAGACAGAACGGGATGGGCAATCCTCACACGGAACGCCCGTTCCGTTTTGTCTTTACGGGCTTGTGGGCTCATCCATACCGGGGCCGACCAAGAACTGCCCAAACGCCTTTCCTATATTTTTGACGAACTGACCAAAATTTTGCAAACCTACGCCCCCAACCAAGTGGCTATGGAGCAAAACTTCTTTTTAAAGCGCGCAACCACTATGGCCAACACGGTAATGACGCGCGGCGTGATTATTTTGGCGTGCGAGCAGGCAAAAAAACAAATTACCTTTTATCCGCCCAAGCGCGTCAAACTGATGATTTGCGGCACAGGCACCGCTGACAAAAAGCAAGTTCAGCGTATGGTGCAACTTACGCTCCATTTGGACAAAGCCCCGTCGCCGGACGACACCGCCGACGCGGTGGCTATCGGCATTTGCCATTTAAAAACGGCCCCGCTTAACAATATGATTAACGTAAAGGCCGCCTTTTTAGCCAAATTAAAAGCCGCCAAAGAAGCCCAAATCAGTAAAAAACGCTAGTTTATGGAAAACGTCATTTTGGCAGGCGTAACCCTAAAAACCGCCCCGTACGATACCTCTTCGCTGGAAGAATTAAAACGTCTCACCCACACGGCGGGCGGAACAGTTGTCCGCACTTTTCAAATCCGCGTACAGGCCTTTAACCCGGCCACGCTTATCGGCAGCGGCAAAATGGAAGAAATCGCCGAAACGGTCCGTCTGACAAACGCGCAAACGGTCATTTTTGACGACGAAATTTCTCCCGCCCAGCAAAAAAATTTGGAAGAAGTCATCCCCGCCAAGGTGATTGACCGCACTCGGCTAATTTTGGATATTTTCGCCCAGCGCGCCCGCACGCAAGAGGGCAAATTGCAGGTGGAACTGGCGCAGTTAAAATATTTACTCCCACGCCTGGGCGGACAGGGCACCGCGCTAATGCAGCAGAAGGGCGGTATCGGCCTGCGCGGCCCGGGCGAAACAAAGCTGGAATATGACAAACGCCGTCTGCGCCTGCGCATCAGCAAACTGGAAAAGGAAATTGAACAGGTAAAAAAGGAACGCGGCCTGCGCCGTGAACGCCGCACGCAAATTCCCCTGCCGCAGATTGCCATTGTGGGCTACACAAACGCCGGGAAAAGCACCCTTTTAAATGTGCTCACGCGCCAAAATGCCGTGTATGCGGACGATAAACTCTTTGCCACCTTGGACCCGACCACCCGCCGCGTGCATATGCCGGCTGGTGGGGAAATGCTGTTTACGGACACGGTGGGATTTATCCAAAAGTTGCCGCACAGTTTGGTAAGTTCCTTCCGCGCCACCTTGGAGGAAACCTCGTTTGCGGACGTGATTTTGCACGTCCACGACGCTTCATCCCCCCACCGCAACACGCAAGCAAGCACCGTCCGCCAAATCATTACCGACTTGGGCGCGCAGACTATCCCGGTTATTGACGTGTTTAATAAAATTGACCTGCTTCCGCCCGCCCGGTTGGCCCTGCTCCAAGCGCAAAATCCGCAAGGCGTATTTATCAGCGCGGGAAACAAACTGGGGCTTACCGAACTGTTGGAAAAAGTAGAGGAAAATGTGGCGCGCCGCTGGAAATTTCGACGACTAACTTTGGAACCCAAGGCGCGCGGGCTCATCGGCTTTATCTACGGCAAAGCCTTGGTTAGCGGGCAAAAAGAATTGCCGTCCGGCGCCTTGGAATTAACCCTTATGGCCACAGACGGCAATTATCACAGTATCCTAAAAAAACTTACTTCTTTTTAGCGGTTTTGGGGGCCGCCTTTTTGACGACCTCTTTTAACTGGCCGTAACTTTCCAACGGTTGCACATTGGGCGTGTCGCGGTATTCGGTTAATACCCGCCGGATAAATCCCAAGGTCGTGCTTTCGCTAAATCCGTTAAACAAAAAGATTTCACTCCCGTACAGCGCGTAACGCTTGCGGGCGGCTTCGGGCAGTTGGTTCAAAGATTTTGCAGACACAATGCCCACCAGGCCGGACGCGCGTTTTTTGCCGCCGTTATATACGGGTAAAAACACCCCGCCTCCGGAGTTGCCTTTTTCTACGCCAAACCCGGCCGAAAGCCACGGCGCGGCGTTATCGCCAAAGTACAAAATCTGTCTGGGCGAGGAAAGCATTTCAAACGCCCCGCGGGTCCAGCGCGGCACCAAAATATTACTCATCAAAAAATGTTCGTCTTTATCGCTGTAAGCAAGCAGCGGGGCCAAGCGCGGAGTCATCGCGCCGTCCCATTGTTTTTTGAGTAAGGGCGCGGCTTCGGCGGCGGCGCGGTATTCGTCCGCCTCCTCTTCCAACGCCTGCGCCTGCTCAGTCAGTTGGCGGGCAATTTGCGCTTGTCCGTCCGCCGCGTATTGGCGGCTCTGTTCATACAGCCTAGCCGACTCTTTTAAGGCTTCGTCCGTCTTTTTATCCCAAAACGCCTTATCCAAAGAAAGCAGAAAATCCTTTTCCTTTACTTTGCCATACGCATCGTAATAGGCGTATTGTGCCTGCCGGGTGTTAAAATAAATAAGCGCCATATCCCACGCGGGCAGTTCCCCGCGCTTGGGCTGTACGCCGGGCGGAAGGGTGTATTCGTCCTGGTATTCCTCCGGGATAAAAACATTTTTCTGGGAAAGCAACGCCGCCGCACGCGCCGGGCCGACCGCCAGCCACATACGCATTTGGCACGAATAATTTTTGCACGGGCTTACGCAATGGGCCGCCGTCAAAAACCAATTTTTATGGAAGCGCACCGCCTGGCAAGACACGGTTTGCGTTTTGCCCCGCACGGTAAACGTGAGTTCGTATTCCTTTTGGGCATAGTCAAACGCATCCTGTGCAAAAGCGCAAGTTCCCCCAAAAAGGAGTATCATCAAAAGATAAAAACGGAGTTTTTTCATATTGTTAGTATATATAAAAAACCTTTAAAATACCAACGAAACCGCAAATAAGGCCCCTAAATTTAATATAATGAGATATATGATTACTACAATTACTATCCTCGTTTTGTTTAGTTACTTACTCGGGTCCGTCCCGACCGGCTATATGATTGCCAAACACGTTATGGGTATTGATATCCGCCAGCACGGCTCCGGCAACCCCGGCGCGGCCAATGTGTACCGCATTGTAGGCAAATGGGCGGGCATCAGCACGTTTTTAATTGACGGCTTAAAGGGTTTTATCCCGGTGTGCTTGGCACGCCATTTCTGCCCAGATAACTACTGGGTAGCCATTGCGTGCGGCGTAATTGCCATTTTGGGCCATATGTGGACGATTTATTTGAAATTCCGCGGCGGAAAAGGCGTGGCCACCTCGGCGGGCGTATTTGCCGCTTTATTGCCTATCCCTACGGCGATTGCGTTTGCGTCGTTTGTGGTGTGCGTGGCGTTGTGGGGCCGCATTTCTATCGGCTCTATCTGCGCGTGCGTGGTTTTGCCCGTGTGCAGTTTTCTCATCGGCAATCATCCGTTGTCCGTTAATTTAATGGTAACCGCCGTCAGCGCGCTAGTCATTTACAAGCACGTTCCCAACATTAAACGCCTGCTCCAACAAAAGGAATTAAAATTTGAAGACGGCGCCAAAAAGAGAAAAGAAAATGAACATAAATAAAATTACCGTTTTCGGCGCGGGCATTTGGGGCAGCGTAATTGCCCAGCACCTCGCGCGCAAAGGGTACAATGTCAGCCTGTGGGAATACAATGAGCAGTTGCTAAATGTTCTTAAAACAATGGGCAGACACCCCAATATCCCTAACTTCAAAATTCACGACAACATCCGTTTAACGGGCGACGTGGCCGAAGCCGTAAAGGATACCGATTTGATGATTTTCGTCATTTCGTCCAAGGCCATCCGCTCCTTCTGCCGTGAACAGTTAAAGCCGCTTTTAAACGGGTGCGTAGTGCCTGTGGTAAGCGCTTCCAAAGGGATTGAAGACAAATCCTTTAAAACGATTTGCGAACTGATTGAAGAAGAACTACCTCAATTAAAGGACAAAGCCTTGGCGTTCTCCGGCCCGAGTTTTGCGCTGGAAGTGGCGCAGGACGTGCCGACCAAAATTATGCTGGCCGGAAAGGACCCGGCGCTTGTGGACGAAATCCGCGACGTAATGAGCGGGGACCCAATTATTGTGGTGCCGTCCTCCGACAGACGCGGCGTGGAATACGGCGGCGGCATTAAAAATGTGCTCGCCATCGGTTGCGGCGTAATTGACGGTATCGGCGACGGTGCCAACGCCAAAGCGGCCCTTATCACGCAGGCCTTGCAGGAAATGAACGATATCATTACCAGCCAAGGCGGGCAGTCCAACACGGTTTACAGTTTAGCCGGTTTTGGCGACGCGATTTTGACGGGTATGTCCGCCATTTCCCGCAACCGCCGCTTGGGCGAAAAACTGGGCACCGGTTTATCCTTAGAGGAAGCCAAAAAGGAAGTGGGCACCATTGCCGAAGGCGTGAACTCCGTGCAAAGCGTGTACGACATTGCGCGCAAAAACAATTTAAAAACCCCTATCGTGGACGCTATTTGGAAGATTGTCTGCGAAGGCAAAAAACCTTGGGTGCTTTTGCACGCTATGGGATTTACCAACCGGGGCAACAAATAATTTTACCGCTTGGGTTTAACACCCGGCGAAAGACAGGACAGAATATGAATAAGGACGACGTAATCAGACATCTCACCCGGCACGTTTTGGACAAAAAGCAAGCCAAAATGTCCGTGGATAAAGTATTTGAAATTATCAAACACGGCTTAAAGCGCGACGGCAAAGTGGTTATCAGCAATTTCGGTTCCTTCCACTTAAAAACCGCCCGCCCCGTTACCCGCCGCAATCCCAAAACGGGAGATAAGGTGCAAGTGCCCGCCAAGGAAAAGGTGCGCTTTAAACCCTCCGAAAACATTTTAAAGAAATAGTTTTCCTAATATGAAAAGCCCCCGGTTTTGCCGGGGGCTCCTTTTCTAACACAACAAATAATTAGAGCACTTGTTTGAGTTCTACGGGCAAGTTCCGCTTGGCTACGCGCACCACGCTGTGGGTATTGGTCTTTTTATCCATACCAAAAATATTTACGCGGTACAGCACCACCATTTTGCCGTCTTGTTCCACCACATCTTGGATTTCAAACACCTTATCGGGCCAATTCCCCGTGGATTCCAACGTAATAATGTTATCCTTGGCGAAGTTGGCCTGCGGGTATTTGCCACGCGCCACACGCTTAAAGGCTTTGTATTCGTCCGGCGTTTTGATTACACGCACCTGTACGGGCACGCTAATCATAGAGATTTTGCTCTCCTCTTCCGACACTTGCTGGGGCGTGGTAGCGTTGGGGACTATGTGGTCCGCAGAGCCCAAATTAACGGGCGATTTGGGCGTTTTGGGCGTGTTTTCTTCCTCTTCCTGCTGGTTGTTTGCGGGCAGAAAGGTGATTTTTTCCACGCCTTGCATTTTGATATTGGGCAAATGGCTGAGCACGGTGGAAGCGTCCTTATAGTCCTGTGGGGGCTCGTCCTCGCCAGGCAGGTCGGCAGGCCCGGTGGGGTCCGCCAGGTTGACCAGCAATAGCGAACTGCTGCCCGGCACCTCGGCTAACTCCGGCTCCGGCATACGGAAGGAATCCCACACACGCATACACGCCACACCGGCCAAAAATACCAGCACAAACGCGCAAGCCAAATGGATATTGCGTTTATTTTTCATTTTTCTTCTCGTAGTGCGCCGTAATTACGGAGCGCAGGCCGCCGCGGGGCGTAAACACGCCGGTAACGGTGGCTTTTTTCGGTTTGCAGGCCTTTACCACATCGTCCAAAATTTTATTGGCGGTGTTTTCCATAAAAATACCCATATCGCGGTATTCCAACAAATAATATTTAAGGGATTTGAGTTCCAGGCACAGTTCGTCCGGGATGTATTCAATCGTAATTACGCCAAAGTCCGGCAAGCCCGTTTTGGGGCAGACCGAAGTAAATTCCGGCAATTCAATTTTAATGTCGTAATCGCGCTTATACTGGTTGGGCCAGCATTGGATTTCCGGCAAGACGGCATCCGCATTTTTGCGGGCGTGTGCAGTAGTGTAACCAAAGTCAATATCGTTAGTGTGTGTCATTTTATGTTAAGCATCCTTGTTGAATTTAAAAAGACGAGCCCGGCCACGGCCAACGCGCCACCGACAATCCACGTCCACCCGGCTTGGGGCATAAACCACACCAGCCCCGCACAGCCTGCAAACGTAATCAGTACGGCCAGCAATACATTAACCGTTATAATCCGGTGCAACTTCTTATTTATTTTAAATAAATCGGCCACCGGGTACAAGTCCCGGCTTTTAATTAATACGTCCACCCAGTTATTATATACGTTGCGGCCCGAAGCATACACCACCCCCGCATCGGCCCGCAGTAAGGCAATAATATCGTTAAAACCGTCCCCCACCATCAGCACACGCTTGCCTAAGGCGCGCAAGTTGGAGATAATTTCCGCCTTGGTTTTGGGCAAGACATTGGCATTTACTTTTTCAATGCCCGCTTCTTTGGCAATCGCGGCAACAGACGATTCGTTATCGCCGGACACCAAAATAACCTCCTTGCCAAGTGATTTTAAGAAAGCAATTAATTCTTTGGCCCCCGGGCGCAGTTCATCGGCCAGCGTTAAATAGCCCATATATTTGCCGTTTTTGGCTACGCAAATGACGGCTTCGTCCGCACGGGCGATTTTGGCCGCCGTTTTAATGTTTTGCTCCTCTAACCATTGGGTCCGGCCCGCCAAAATTTTATCCTCACCGCTAGTGGCCGATACGCCCAGGCCCGGCAGAACGTCAAAGCACAAAAGCGGCTTGGGCGCGGCTTTGTGCTCCTTGGAGCACGCGGTTACGGCATCGGCAAACGGGCCGTCCACCAGTTGCTCGGCGGTAGCGACCGTTTCCAACAACTGGCGCTGGGAAACTTTTTTAGCCGGATAAATGCCCGACACGCGCAATTCCCCATAAGTAAGCGTACCCGTTTTATCAAAAAACACGGTATCGGCGCGGACAATTTCGTCCAGGGCGTAAATATTTTGCAATTTGATTTTTTTCGTGCGCGCGCCGCTGCGGGCAAAAAAAGCCGGGGAAACCGCCGCAAACACCAGCGCGGCCGGGCTGGCAACCGCCAACACAAAAAGTAAAACGCCTAAATACAAAAACCACTCACTGGTGCCTTTTGTATAAAGTATGGACGCATAAGCCCCCGCCGCCAACAGTATGGCAAGCGGTAGCACCCAGCAGGCAAAGCCGTCCAGCGCGCTTTTAAAACCGCTACGCGCGAGTTCGCTCTTTTTTATGGCGGACACCACGCTCATTAACGCGGAAGCGGATAAAACCTCGGTAACTTCTACATAAATTTCCGCCGATTTATTAAGCGTACCCGCAAATACGCGGCTGCCCGCATTTTTGGACGTGGGCAACATATTGCCCGTAATTAATTGCTCGTCAATGGAGGTTTTGCCTTGTTTGACGACTCCGTCCGCGGGCAAGCGTTCGCCGGGTTTTACAAAAATCAGGTCGCCTTTTTTTAGTTCCCCCGCAAAGACTTTTTTGAAACTGCGCCCCACGCACAAGCGGCCCGATTTGGGCAAAAAATCGTCCAGTTTTTTAACAAACACGCGAGAGCGTTCCTTTTCCTTTACCAGGCGGCGTTCCGCCCATAAGGATAGCGTAATAAAAAGCGAGGTATATAAGTACAAATCCGGCACCGGGCCAAAAAGCGGAACCGTTAAAAATACGTTTAACGCCGAATATAATAGCCCCGAAGTCGTGCAAACCGCCGCCAAAACCGCCCAGGAAATCCGCCCTTTCCAAATATCTTTTAGCGCGGTGCGTAAAAATACATCCGCGCAAAACAGATAGTTCATCAAACACAAAATAAAAATGCCCACGTCCGCGTGGCGGAACGTGAGCGAAAACAAAATAAGCACCAAAAAGCAGGCGGATAAGAAAAAACGGTATGTGTAAGCCTTAGACGGCACCGAAAGCGCCGCCGAAACCGGGCGGGAAGACTTACGCAGTAGCACGCTCATACCTTACCGCGGGAAGAACCGCGCCGCCAACACTCTTTCGCGCCCTTGTTCAGTGCGCATCATTTGAATTTTGGCATCGTATTTGGCCGCATTGGCCGGGTCCAACTTTTTGGCAACCATATAGTTGGCCGTTGCGGCAATGGGGTCCTCTACCGCCAGCATATCGCCCATTAAATCATACGTCGGTACATACTGGCTGGACAGTTCCTTGGCTTTTACCAAAAGGCCCAAGGCATAATCCTTTTCGCCCTTGCGGTACATCAAATCGCCCATATAATAATAGGCCAGCGCATAGGTAGGCTTAATGGTTACGGCTTCTTCCAAATCGGCATATGCATTGGCGGGGTAGCCCATTTTGATAAACGCGCGGGCACGCTCCAAGTACGGGCGGGCGTTATCGGGGTCCAAGGACATCATATACGTATAATCGTCCACCGCCGACTCATATTGTCCCATAGCAAAATAAGTAAGCCCGCGGTTTAAGAACAAAAGGGGTTCATCTTGGCGGAGTTTAAACGCACTGTTAAAATCGGCCAAGGCGGAAGAAGTGCGGCCCAAGCGGTAATACGCTAGCGCGCGGTTCATATACGCCGTAAAATAGCGCGGATTGCGGGCCAAGGCTTCGGTTAAATAAAAAGCGGCGTCCATATTGCGCCCCGTATCTACATAAAGCGCGCCCAAGTTGTTATATGTTTCGGGCAAATTGGGGTTTACCTCTATGGATTTTAAATAATCCCGCTCCGCAAACGAACGGTTCTTCGCGCGTTCCTGCGCGTTTTTGACGGGTAAACGCTCCCATAATAAGCCTCTGTTGGCCAAGGCGGCGGCGTTTTCGGGGTTTTGTTTTAGTAGGCGGGTATAGAGTTGGATAGCCTGCGTGAAATTTCCCTTAGAGGTAGCCAGTTGGGCTTCCTTAAATAAACGCGTGTCGCTGCTGCAAGCCGCGGCCAATAGCAAGGCCGCCAAAACGATACATACTTTCTTCATTTAGCCTCCCGTTTGGGTGCGTGAAAAAATAAGGATAATACAAATAAGCACGCCCCAATGGTAATGAAAGAGTCCGCCACGTTAAACACGGGCCAAACCCGAAAATCCAAAAAGTCCACTACAAAGCCTAACGTTATTCTATCATAAAGATTGCCCAGCGCACCTGCCAAAATGAAGACAGCCCCCCATTTGACGAGTTTTCCGTGCTCCGTCAGGTCCTTCCAACTAAATACAATATACGCAATCACGGCCAGCATTACAAAAATTAACGCAAAGTTGCCGTTTTGCATCATACCAAAGGCCGCGCCCGTATTTTCCACATACCGTAAGTGGAAAAACGGGCACAGTTCCAAAGGTTTTTCAATCAGCAGGCGCAAGGCCAGTACCTTGGTCAGACGGTCCAAGAATAAAATTCCGGCCGCACTCCACAGCACCGCTTTGTTCTGCCTGCACCAAGTAAGGGCGGCTTTAAACCCCTTACGCACCAACTTTTTCCTCGCTGTCCACGCAAATATGCTCTTTTTCCAGCACGCCAGCACAGCGGGCGCACAAGTCGGCATAGTGGGCGTTGGAACCAACATCTTCCTTCCATTGCCAGCAGCGGGCGCATTTATGCCCGGCGGCGTGTTCGCAAGAGACCGTCAGTTCGTCCTCGCCGTCTGCAATTTCCACCGCGGACACAATGGCGATTTCCGGCCACAAGTCCTTAGTTTCCTGCAAGAAAGCCTTCATTTCCGGCTTAGACGTTTTAAAAATGACCTTGGCTTCCAACGAGGAGCCAATCACACCTTTTTGGCGGGCATCTTCCAACACCTTTTGCACGGTTTCGCGCACGCGGCGGATTTTGTTCCACTTTTCTTCCAGTTTTACATCCGGAATCAGCGAAGCGTTCGCCGGCATATTAGAAAGGAAAATGCTCTGCGGCAAGTCGCGCCCCAAGGCGGTTTTGCGCAGTTCCTGCCAGGCTTCTTCGGCCGTGAAGGAAAGCACGGGCGCCATTAATTGCAACAACGTTACCGCAATTTCCGCCAGTACGGTTTGCGCACTGCGGCGCGCCGGAGACGAAGCCCCCAGCGTATATAAGCGGTCCTTGGACGCATCCAACATAAAGGAGGACAAATCCAAAATACAGAAATCCGTAATGGCACGCATTGCACGGCGGAAGTTAAATTCCTCGTACCCGGCGTGGACTTCTTGGATTAAGGCGTCCAAGCGGCCCAGCATATAGCGGTCCATTTCGGCTAAATCTTTGCCCGCCACCTTGTGCAAGGCCGGGTCGTAATCGGACAAGTTGCCCAGCGCATAGCGCACCGTGTTGCGGATTTTGCGGTAGGTATCAATCGGCCCGCCCAAAATTTCGTCCGAAATGCGCACATCGCCTTGGTAATCGGCAAACGACACCCACAAGCGCAAGATATCAGCGCCGTATTTGTTGATTACATCTTCGGGGTCCACGCTGTTGCCCAAGGATTTGTGCATCGGGCGGCCCTGCTGGTCCAGCACCATACCGTGCGTTAAAATGGTTTTAAAGGGAGCGGTGCCTTCCAGCGTGAAGGACGGAATATAGGAACTTTGGAACCAACCGCGGTGCTGGTCGGACCCTTCGGAATACACATCCGCCGGGAAATCCAAGCCGCGGTCCTTTAACACCGCCGCCCAAGATACACCGGAATCCAACCACACATCCAAGATGTCGGTTTCCTTTCTAAATTCGTGGCAGCCGCAATCACAATGATAATCTTCCGGCATTAATTTTTCCACCGGGTCAGTAAACCAAAAATCGGAACCTTCGGCCATTGCGCGCTTTTTGATAAAGGCAAACAAGTCGTGGTTGACTTGGGCTTTGCCGCATTTTTTACAATATAGAATCGTTACGGGCGTACCCCAGAAGCGCTGGCGGGACAAGCACCAATCCGGGCGCAGGCCAATCATAGAGCGCATACGTTCCTCGCCGCCGGCGGGGTAGAATTTGACGTTGGAGAGATTGTCCATTAATTTCTGGCGCAAACCGTCCTTGTCAATGCTCATAAACCATTGTTCCGTGGCGCGGAAGATAATCGGGTTGTGGCAGCGCCAGCAATGCGGATAACTGTGCGTAATTTCCTGCTCTTTAATGAGCGCGCCGATTTCGTCCAATTTTTTAACCATTAACGGGTTGGCTTCAAAGACGTGCATCCCTTCAAAAATGCCCGCGTCCTTGGTGTAGCACCCCTTTTCATCCACGGGGCAGAAAGTTTCCAGGCCCCATTGTTTGCCGGCGCGGAAGTCGTCTTCGCCGTGGCCGGGCGCGATATGCACAATACCCGTACCCGCATCCATCGTTACAAAGTCGGTCCAAATAATCGGGTTTTCCTTATGCGTAAGCGGGTGGAAATATTTCATCCCTACCAAATTAGCACCAGGCACTTTGCCCGCTTGGGTGCAATCCAAGCCGGACACCTTCAAAAATTCTTCCGCCAACTTTTCAGCCAAAATGTAATATTCCTGCGTGTTGGAATCCTGCAAAATTACATAATCTTCGGTATTGGAAACCGCCGCCGCCATATTGGACGGAATCGTCCACGGCGTAGTAGTCCAAATCACCAGGCTAACCGGCTTTTCGTAATTCAGGTTGCCCAACACTTCTTTATTGGGATTGGCCAATTTAAAGCGCAAATAAATAGAAGAGGATTTAACGTCCTTGTATTCGGTTTCCGCATCGGCGAGGGCCGTTTCGCAATGTGCACACCAAGTAATTGTTTTTTGGCCCTTATAGACGTAGCCCTTTTCAATCAAATCCAAGAATACGCCAATCGTAATACCCTCGTAACGCGGGGACATCGTCAAATACGGGTTATCCCAATCGCCCTGCACGCCCAAGCGTTTGAAGCCTTGGCGTTGGATATCAATAAATTTAGCCGCAAAGGCGCGCGCTTTTTTGCGGAAGGCAGGCACATCGGTAATGTGCTTTTTATCTTGTTTTAATTCCTTTAAAAGCGCCTGTTCAATCGGCAGGCCGTGGCAGTCCCACCCCGGCACATACGGCGTATAATAGCCGGACATAGAGCGGCTTTTTAAAATAATATCCTTAATGGTTTTATCAAGCGCGTGGCCGATGTGAATTTTCCCGTTGGCGTAGGGCGGGCCGTCGTGCAAAACAAAGTGTCTGCCGGCCTCGTTCTTTTTGAGCATTGCTTCGTACAAATGGATAGATTTCCAAAAGTCCAAAATTTTGGGTTCTTTTTGCGCCAAACCGGCACGCATCGGGAAGTCCGTCTTGGGTAACAAAACGGTATGGGAATACTTATTTTTTGCCATTGAAAAATTCACTCCAATATATAAGGATATTTATATTATAGAAAATTTAAGGAAAAGAAAACGCCCTGCCTAAAATAGCCAGGCCATATCGTCTTCCAAGGGTTCGGGAACCTTTGCGCCCACTAATTTGCAAAACTGCGCCCCTGCGGCGGCGGCTTGGGCATCTATGTAAGACGGAGGGAAATTACAAGTCCGGATAGTATAACCTTCCGCCTTTGCCACCCAAATCCAGTAATTGGCGGGCAAGGTATAATCTGCCGATACAATACGGAAAGCCTCTTCATCGTTGTCCACTATAAGCAGTTGTTTATAGTCAGGGCGTTTACGGTAGGCAGCGTAGGACTTGTCATCTGATTCATCGGAAGAAGTCTTTTCTTCATCCTTAAATAATATCCGTTCCGAAATATAATCCGGCAAAGAAATATCCAAATCCTCCAAAAAGGCCGTGTACTGCCCATTACTCAAATAATAAACTTTCTCCGCCCGGAGAACCGCTTCGGCAACTGAGCGAATTTTCTCATATTTTACCCGTTGTACAGCCTTTTGGTATTGGGGCACTGAAACCGATACCAAAATACCTAAAATCAAAACGACCACCAACATTTCCACCAATGTAAAACCCTTCATATTATCTTTCCTCGCCCGTTTGCCGGTGCAAATAATCGTGCAGTTTTTCAAGCGTTTCGCGGCTGATGGTGTGCTCCATTTTGCAGGCGTCAATATCGGCCGTTTTGGGCGTTACGCCCAGCACCTGCGTTAAAAAGCGGCTCAAAATGGCGTGGCGTTTTTTCACATCCTCCGCCGCCCGGCGGCCCTTGGCCGTCAGTTCAATGCCTTTATACGGCTGGTGAACCATATAGCCCGCTTCCGCTAGGGCCTTCACCGCACCCGTAACGCTGGGGGTTTTTACGCCCAACATATCGCGGATATCACTCACGCGCGCAATGCCTTCCTCGTTGGCACAGAGAGAGACAGCCTCTAAATAATCTTCCATATTAGACGTTAATTTCATACTTTCCCCCGTAGTACATTTGTGTATATCTTAACATATTTTTATCCTCTTGCTTTTGTTTGGTAGATTTGCTTATATGGGAGTATCCCACCCCAAGGAGCATTTATGGATACGAACAGTTATATTGCCGGATTTATGGAAGCACAAACCAAAAAGGACCCCGCCCAAAAGGTGTTTCACCAAGCGGTGTTTGAAGTGGTCAGCACCTTAAAGCCCGTTTTGGAACAAAAACCCCTATACATAAAAGAACGCATTTTGGAACGCATCGTAGAGCCGGAACGCACCATTATCTTCCGCGTGCCGTGGCAGGACGATAAGGGTGAAATCCACGTCAACCGCGGTTTCCGCGTGCAATACAACAGCGCCTTGGGCCCGTACAAAGGCGGGATGCGCTTTCACGCCACAGTTACGCAGGATGTGCTGAAATTTTTAGGGTTTGAACAGGTCTTTAAAAACAGTTTAACAACGCTCCCCTTGGGCGGCGGAAAGGGCGGAAGCGATTTTGACACGCGCGGCAAGTCCGACAGCGAGGTAATGCGCTTTTGCCACTCGTTTATCAACGAACTTTACCACCACATCGGCTATCATACCGATATTCCCGCGGGCGACCTGGGCTGTGGGGCACGCGAAATCGGTTATATGTTCGGCCAATACAAAAAATTAACCAACGATTTTACAGGAGCCTTTACGGGCAAAAAACCCAACTGGGGCGGCAGCCTGCTGCGCCCGGAAGCCACGGGCTACGGCGTAGCGTATTTTACGCAGGAAATGCTGGCCACGCGCGGGGATAGTTTAAAGGGTAAAACGTGTATTGTTTCCGGCGCGGGCAATGTGGGCATTTACGCCATAGAAAAATTAACGCAATTAGGCGGAAAGGTCGTGGGCTTTATGGATTATGACGGCAGTATTTACGACGGGCACGGCGTGGACGAAGAGAGGCTTGCCTTCTTAAAGGATTTAGTATTTGTGCGCCGCGGCAGTCTAAAAGAATACGCCCAAAAATTCAAAACCGCCCAATTCCGCCCGGGCCAAAAAACGTGGGATATCCCGTGCGAGGTAGCCTGTCCTACCGCGTGCGAAAATGAACTAAACGAAACAGACGCTAAAATGCTCCTTAAAAACGGGTGCAAATGCGTATGCGAGGGCTCCAATATGCCCTGCACGCCGGAAGCGATTGCGGCCTTTCAGGCGGCGGGCATTTTATACTCCCCCGGCAAAGCGTCCAACGCGGGCGGCGTTGCGGTTTCGGGCCTGGAAATGACGCAAAACAGTATGCGCGTGTATTGGACGCGCGAAGAAGTGGACAAATACTTACAGCGCATTATGTCCAACATACACACCAGTTGCCTGGCCTCAGCCGCGGAATACGGTTTAACGGGCAACTATATGGCAGGTGCGAACATTGCGGGCTTTAAAAAAGTAGCCGACGCAATGATAGACCAAGGATTAGTATAAGTTACTTGATGTTTTTAGTGTTAAAAATCCGGGTTTCTGCTTGTTGGCGGAAACCCGGATTTTTAAATAGTACAACTACCCATTAATTACTGGGCGCACTTGCCGCCGGCTGCTGCGGTTGTGGCGCGCGGCGGGAATAAATCTTATTCACAATCACCGCAATAGACCCGTCCCCGGTTACGTTGCAGGCCGTACCAAAAGAATCCATTGCAATATAAAGCGCAATCATCAGGCCGAGTTCCGCTTCGCCAAAGCCCAGCATACTTTGCAAAATACCCAGCGCCGCCATAATGGCCCCACCCGGCACCCCGGGAGCCGCCACCATTGTTACCCCCAACATGCAAATAAACCCGGCGAACTGTTCAAAGGGCATATTCATCCCGCTCATAAACACAATCGCCAACGCACAGGCCACAATTTTCATCGTACTGCCAGATAAGTGAATCGTGGCGCACAGCGGCACCACAAAGCCGGCCACCTCTTCGCGCACGCCGATTTTGATGGTCTGTTTAAGCGTTACGGGAATCGTAGCCGCGGAGGACTGCGTGCCGAGCGCCGTCATATACGCCACCAACATCGTTTTAAGCATTTTAAACGGATTTTGGCGTGCAATCAGGCCCGCCAGCGTGAATTGCAATACCAACATCACGGCCGTAATCGCAAAAATAAGCACGATGATTTTGGCAAATACGCCCAGCACTGAGACAACCTGCCCGGCAACCGTCATATTTAAAAAAATGCCAAAAATGTAATACGGAAGCAGCGGGATAATCACGCGTGCAATCACGCGGTCAATAATATCACGCAAATCCAGCATTACACCCTTTAAACGGCTGCCCTGAATAACCGCCATTCCAAGCCCCAGCGTAAACGCCAGCACAAGCGCGGTCATTACGTCCATTAAAGGCGGCATCGCTACCGTGAAATACGGCTTTAACTCCGCGCTGGCGGCAAACTGCGTGGTTTTAGCCGTCGCATCCAAGAGATAAGGGAAAGTTAATTCGGAAATCCCATAACTGAAAAAACCCGAAGCCAACGTAAACCCATAGGCAAGCGCGGCGGTAATAAACAAAAGTTTCCCCGCACTGCGGCCCAGTTCCGCAATGCCCGGGGCTACCAAGCCCACAATTAACAGCGGAATAATAAAGCCCAAAAAGTTGCCAAACAAACCGTTAAAGGTTAGCGACACGCGCACCAGCCACTCCGGGAAGAAGAGCCCGCACGCAATACCCGCCGCAATGGCGCAAATCACGCCCGGCAGTAAGCCCCATTTTAATTTGAGGTGTAATTTTCTTTTTCTGAATTTAATCATATATACTCTTTTGGCACAACATTTCTATTATACGAATTTGAACCCAATAACGGTACTATTTTATCCGCGCGCGGCCATTTGGTAAAATGTGGATATGCAAGTAAAAATCAATATTGACGGCGGCAGCCGCGGAAACCCCGGGCCGGGAGCCTCGGCCTATGTGATTTGCGCAATGGACGGCAAAATTTTAGCGCAAGAAGGGCATTTTATGCCCCATTGTACCAATAACCAGGCGGAATACACCGCTTTGAAACTCGCGCTTATAAAAGCCGCGGAACTGGGTGCTACGGAACTTTTTATCATTTCAGACTCGTTACTTTTGGTAAAGCAATATCTGGGCGAATACAAGATTAAAAACCCCGATTTGGCCGCCCGTATGCTGGTCATCCGCCGCCTGGCTGCGCGGTTTACCGTGCATATCAATCACGTTTTACGCCATTTAAATAAAGCACCCGACGCCCTGGCCAACAAGGCGATGGACGCCAAACAATCGGTGGGCTATAACCCTATTAAACACTTACCCGCTGATGAGGAAATCTTTGCCGAACCGCAGGCAAAAAATAATGTGGTAAACGGCGTAGAGGTAACCCCGGTGGTGCGGGAGGAAAAGAAACCCGCCGCTAAAAAAGTTAAAAAGCCGCTCCCCGAGCAAATGGATTTATTCGGCGGATTTTGATTAATTTTGCTACAATATTTTGGGCAACCCAGATAACCGCTCCCGGCCAATTTCGGTTTGGGGGAGGAACTTCCGGACTCCATAGGGCAAGTGCGCCGCTTGAAAAGGCG
Organism: Candidatus Avelusimicrobium stercoris; assembly: GCF_002437085.1. Classification (NCBI taxonomy): domain Bacteria; kingdom Pseudomonadati; phylum Elusimicrobiota; class Elusimicrobia; order Elusimicrobiales; family Elusimicrobiaceae; genus Candidatus Avelusimicrobium; species Candidatus Avelusimicrobium stercoris. The sequence continues at coordinate 20,680 of NZ_DJOA01000008.1, forward strand.
GGACGGCGGGGCTATATCACCCCGCTGGACGGAAAGTACAGCAGAAAACAAACCGCCCGCAAGGGTAAGGGTGAAATGGTGCGGTAAGAGCGCACCGCGCGTTTAGCAATAAACGCGGCACGGCAAACCCCGCACGGAGCAAGGCCAAACCGGTCCACACGCGGCCCGCGTTCGCGACCAAGTAGGCCGCCAAGAGTAATGGTTATCACAGCCTGAAAAGGCTGACAGAATCCGGGGTATCGGTTGCTTATCCGCGTTTTCAACCAGGAAGCGCGGATTTTTTATGTATAGGTCCTAGACAAAACATAGGCCCTTTGGCTCTGTTTTTTTGGTTTAAAAACTATTATACTGAAAGTATCAAAGGAGAATTTATGCTAAATACTAAACAACTTTTTTCTTTTGTACTTATTGCCGCGGCCGCTTGGCCCGCGCAAAACGCCGTCGCGCAAGTAAGGCCCGGCTCCGTAATAAAAGCCAATACATCCGTTGCCAAAGGACTTGATAAGGCGGTAAAATCAACAGTAAAAGCGGCAAAGGTTCCCGCTTTTACCACAAAGGCCACTCACTCAGTTTATCCGTCCCAAGCGCTTAATTTTGTGCCGTCCAACAAAGCGCCCAAAGCCACTGCGCTAAACCCCAAAATCCCCGTTACGCCCAATTTGGACTCCGTACTCATCTACGGCAAGGAACGGGAACGTTACCGCGTGGTACGCGAAGAATTGCAAAATATGTCCGTCAAAATGCCCAAGGAGCAATCGGCTAATATCGCCGCCTATTTGCGCCACTCGGTACCGGACGAAACAATGCGCTATATGCAGGAACGCTACCAAAAGGTTCTTAATTTAATTAATAAGAACCAACAGGAGGTTACCGCTTTCTTTACCTATGCTTCTCTGCCTGGGGAAGGACGCGTGCCGAATATGCAAGAAAAAAACGCTTTAAGCAGCGCAATGTATAACACGTTAATGGCTATCCGCAATTTAAAGGCGGATTTGCCGGACGATCCGTTCCTTATTATGCAGGATGAATATTGGGCCACCGCCTACGAAGGCTTTAACCCACTACTGGCAGGGCATATCCGCACGCAAACCGTAATGCCGCGCGGGGATTTCCGCAAGTTTGACCATAAGGAATTTGACTTAATGAACCCGGACGGCACGGATTATGTATTGCCGCAGGCCGACACCTTGATTTTGGACCCGGATGAAATGGAAGAAATGGATTCCTATGCTTATGTGCGTATGCGTCAGCAAAATCCGCCCATTACGCAAGAAAACGCCGCCATTGAGCGCACCGAACTCTTAAAGCACATCCCGGCGGGTATGCACATCGCCATTATCAACGACGACACCTTGCCGCTGGTCAACTTTAAGGGCTGGGCCGAAAAAGGCTACTTTGGCGAAGGAGCCACCGTAGATACTTTTAAAAACGGGCTTGATTTCTTGGATTCAATGAAATACATCAAATACGATTTAGTCATCACGGACCTGTTGGTTCCCAACGGCGGCAAGGCGATGATGAAGGACCTGCGCCTGAAAGACGACCGCGTCCCCGTGATTGCTATGAGCAAATACGACCGTGGCGAAGCGGGCGAAAAGGATTTGTTTACCCACGGTATGGACGGTTACTTGTGGTACAACAACAACGTAAACGAAGGCGCTTACGGATACATTGAAGTTCTGCGCGCCCTCAAAAACTACTATTACTACAAGGGCCTGCATAATTGGGGCAGATAATTTAACAGTACAGACGAAAATCCCCCGGCCGAAAACCGGGGGATTTTTTATGATAAATTTTTTACTTTCTTGACAGATCTTACTCCGAAAGAGGAACACAGCAGATTCCCGACCTCGGGAATGACAAAAAAACTCGCTCTATTTCGCTGGGGATTTGTTATCCCCGGCCGGAGTAACCTCTTTTTTAGGCGCATTGGCCAAAGTTTGCGGAATTGTAAACCAAAAGGTGGAACCTTGCCCCAAGCCCGCGCTTTCCACGCCAATTTCGCCCCCGTGCGCGTTTACAATCTCCTGCGCAATGGATAATCCTAATCCCCAGCCCTGTTTTTTAAGCGTGCGGTCGTTTTCGGACTGGTGGAATTTTTGAAAGATTTTGCTCTTTTCACTGTGCAAAATACCGGGGCCGTTATCAATTACCTTAAACGTCAGCCACCCGTTGGATACATAATAGCGCGCTTCCACCCGCCCGCCCTGGGGCGAAAATTTAAGCGCGTTGCCGATTAAATTATTAATCACCTGCGAAATGCGGAAGCGGTCCGCCTCTACGGTTACCTCGGCAGGATATTCGCACTTTTGCAGGAAAATGCCCCGCTTTTGGGCGTTTACCGACTGCAAGGTGATGACGTCGTTTAAAAGCGCGTTAAAGTTAAACGGACGCATATCCATTTTAAACCGCCCAGACTCAATCATAGAAATATCCATTAAGTCCGCCATAAGCATATTCATATTGTCCGTGGCTTTTAAAATGTTATTTAGGGCGATTTGCTCGTTCGTCCCGCCCGTGCCCTGCGGGCTGTCCATCATTAGTACAGAGGTAAAGCCCTGAATAGAGGAAAGCGGTTGACGCAGGTCGTGCGCCACGATAGACATAAATTTGGCGCGGATTTCGTTCAAACGGTTTAGTTCCTGATTGGATAAGCGCAACTTTTCCACCATATGTTCCAGCACATTTACCTTGCCGGATAGTTGCATTTGCAAGGTAGCAATTTGCTGCTGGTAGTTGTGCTCGGCCTTCATAATGGTACGTTTCATTTTTTTGAGCACAAACTTGCGCGTCAGCCAATAAGTAAGCAACGACAACAACGACGCCACCAACAACGAATACGAAGCGATAATCTGCCAAAAAGTCATCTTGTTCTCCTATTTTACCGTAAAGGGTTGGCCCAAGGTTTTTTCCAAATCGGCGCGGGATACGCCCCCCTCGCGCAGCAGCAGGGGCTTGTCCGTCAAATCCACCACGCTGGAAGCCGTGGGCGACAACTGTCCGCCCAAGAAGATATAGTCCGCCTTACCGTCAAACGTCTTTAAAATGGTTTCTTCGTCCGTGAGTACGGGCTGTCCGTGCAGGTTGGCGCTGGTGCAGGCCATCGGATGCGCCATACGGGATAATATGTTCACCAAAAACGGATTGCCCGGCACGCGCAAACCATTTCCTTTAAAACCGCGTGTAAGGCTTTTGCCCTTGGCGGTTGGCGGCAAAATAATGGTAATCGCCCCCGGCCAATAGGCTTGTGCCAAGCGTTCTGCCCCGGCGGAAAATTCCGCCACGGCCTTGGCCTGCGCCACGGAGCCCGTCAAAATTTGAAGCGGACTGGTGGCGGGGCGTTCCTTTATTTGATAAATGCGCAAAATGGACTCTTCGCAAAACGCGCCCGTACCAATACCATAAACCGTATCCGTGGGTACTACGACCACGGCTCCTTCGTCCAGCGCGTGCGCGGCGGACAAAATATCGGTTTCCGTCATTTCACTTATTTTAAAAATACGGGTCTTGCTCATCGGGTTCCTCCTCCGCTTCGGCCGGGCGGTCCAAAATCATTACAAACTCGCCCTGAACCTTGCTCTTTTTGGCTAATTCCGCCGCCAGCGAGGCCGCCGTTCCCCTTATCCACTCTTCATACACCTTGGAAAGTTCCCGCGCCAAGATAACGGGCGTTTCTCCCCCCAAGGTCTTGGCAACCAGTTCCAGCATTTTTACCACGCGGTACGGGGATTCATACAGCACCACCGGGTGGTTTTGGCTATACGCCGCCGCAATGAGTTTAGCGGCCTTGCCCGGTTTGCGCGGCAAAAAGCCCAAAAAGGTAAATGCTCCGCCCGTAATGCCCGCACCGGCCAAGGCGCACGCCACCGCGCTGGGCCCCGGCAAAGAGGATACCTTTATACCGCTTTTCACAGCCTCTTTGACGAGTTTCCACCCCGGGTCTGAAATGCACGGCGTACCGCAGTCGGACACCAAGGCGCACGTTTTTCCGCTTTTTAACGCTTCCAAACAGCGCGCGACGGAGCGGTCGTCATTTTCGTTATAGCGGTAGAGCGGCTTAGAAATACCGAAATGGGAAAGCAAAATTTGGGTGCGGCGCGTGTCCTCGCACAAAACGGCGTCGGCGGTTTTGAGCGTTTCCAATGCGCGCAGGGTAATATCCTGCAAATTGCCAATAGGCGTAGGAACGATATAGAGCATATAGTAAAAGTATATAAAAAAGAAGGGACAAGCGGAAAATTACAAAAATAAATGTACCACTCATAAAGCGTATTTAGTAAAATATATCTTTGTTATTTAATTCACATAAACAGAGGAAAAACAGAAGGAAATGTCTAAAATTCTGTCCAAAATTAAACTCAACACCTTCGCTATTATTTTATCTATCGTAGCGGTGGTGGCCGCGCTGACCTGGATTGTGCCCAGCGGCGCCTATGACAAAATGGACGTGGACGGCCGCCAGGTCGTCGTAGCCGGAACGTATCACGCGGTGCCGGCCAACCCGCAAGGTTTGTTTGACGTGTTAAAAGCCCCCATTAAAGGCTTTTCCAACACGGCAGAGGTAATTGTATTTCTGCTTGTTATCGGCGGGGTGCTTTCCGTGGTGGAAAAAACAGGCGCGATTGCCGCCGGTATTCAGGCCGCCAGCGGATTTTTCCAACGCAAACCCAAACTGCGCTTTCTGTTTATTCCGCTTGGGATTATTGTATTCTCGTTGTGCGGGGCGACCTTTGGTATGTGCGAAGAAGCCCTTATCTTTATCCCGATTTTTATCCCCTTGGCTCTATCCCTGGGCTACGACTCCGCCCTCGGTACCGCAATTCCGTTTATCGGCGCGGGCGTAGGCTTTGCGGCCGCGTTTACCAACCCGTTTACCGTGGGTATCGCGCAGGGGATTGCCCAAGTGCCGCTGTATTCCGGCATTGGATACCGCTTTACCATTTGGATTATCTGCACGACGGTAGTTATCAGTTGGTTAAGCGTGTATGCGCGCAAAATCCGCAAGGACCCGACCAAAAGTTTAACTTATGAGTTTGATATTGAAAAACGCAAAGAATTAAAACTCAATAAAGAAGAAACCAAAATGACCCGCCGCCAAAAATGGGTGCTCTTAGCCTTTGGCCTAGGGATGGTGGGGCTGGTTATCGGCGTGTTAAAACCCCAAATCTGCGAAATGATTAAAGGGATGTGGGGCGTGGATTTAATGGAAATCCTGCACTTGGAAGCCGAGGGCTGGTACATTACCGAAATTGCCGCCTTATTCTTGGGCGTGGGCTTTTTGTGCGGATTTTTGGGCAAAATGAATATGCAAAAATTTACCGACGCGTTCTTTGACGGCGTGCGCGGTATGGCGGAAATTGCAATGCTTTTGTGCTTTGCACAAGCGATCGTAATTATCGCCAACAATGGGCATATTTTGGACACAATGCTTAACTGGATGTCCGCCGCTATCAAACATTTGCACCCGGTGTGTGCCTCGTGGGCGGCGATGATGCTGCAAACGGTGATTGACTTCTTTATCCCCTCGGGCAGCGGCAAGGCCGTGCTGACGATGCCGATTTTGGCCCCGTTGGCCGACCTTATCGGCATTACGCGCCAAACGATGGTGCTGGCCTTCCAGTTGGGCGGCAGTTGGATGAATATGGTCATCCCGACCGACCCTGTAACCATTGCGGCTATCGGTTTTGCGCGCATTGCGTATCCGAAATGGCTGAAATGGATGCTGCCTTTGTTAATTGTGATGTATTTGCTGTCGTTCTTGCTGTTAGTGCCGCCGTATTTTATGAAGTGGCAATAATTTTTTACGTCCCGCCGCAATTTTTGGATTTTAATATAAAAATCCTTGTTTGAGCCGGCGGGGCGTTTTTTATTAAAAAAATGCCGTACCTAAAAAGAGGAAAACAAAAGTAAATGAAAAAAATGCTGTGTAACACCTATTTTTTGGTGTTCTCCATTATGCTGTTCGTGGCCGCGCTGACTTGGATTGTCCCCTCCGGCCAATACGACCGCTTGGAACAGGACGGCCGCACCTATGCGGTGGCCGGTTCTTATCACCAAGTGGACCGCAACCCCCAAGGCGTAGGCGACGTGTTAGCCGCCCCGGTGGAAGGGTTCACCCAATGCGCGGAAATCATCGCGTTTATTTTGGTAGTGGGTGCGCTGTTTACGATTATTGAACGCACGGGCGCTATCAATACGATGATTAAAAAGGTCAGTCTGTTCTTTTCCAACAAGCCCCGTTACAAAAAACTGTTCATACCCGTATGTATGTTTCTGTTTTCGCTATGCGGAGCCTTGTTCGGTATGGAAGAAGAAACGCTTATTTTTATCCCTATCTTTATTCCGCTCGCGCTATCGCTGGGGTATGACACCGTAGTCGGTATGTCTATCCCGTTTATCGGCGCGTTTACCGGGTTTTCGTCGGCGTTTGTAAACCCGTTCACCGTCGGCATCGCGCAAACGATTGCCCAACTGCCGATGTATTCCGGCTGGCAATACCGCCTGCTGATTTGGTTCGTCTTTACGTCTGTGGTGGCGGGGTTCTTTACCTGGTACGGCGAACGCGTGCGCAAAAACCCCACCAAGAGTTTAACCTATAAAATGGACTTGGAAAAACGCGCCGAACTGAAAATCATCAATGACGTGATAGTGGACGAATCCTTCCGCTTAACCCGCGCGCACAAACTGGTAATTGCTTCGTTTATTATCGGTATGGGCATTTTATTCTATGGCGTTATCCGCTACCAATGGTATATGATTGAAATTGCCGCGGTGTTTTTAGGCGTGTCTATTGCCAGCGCGTACTTTGGCAAACTGACGCTGGACCAAACGACCGATGCGATTATTGACGGCGCCAAATCTATGATGGGCGTATGTATTTTAATGGCGCTGGCGCGCTCTATCGTAATTGTAGCCACCAACGGGCATATTTTGGATACTTTCCTGCACCTTATGACCCAAAGCGTGGGCAGCCTGCACCCGATTATGGCCTCGCAGGCGATGTTTATCATCCAAACGGTACTGAACTTCTTTATCGCTTCCGGCTCCGGCCAAGCGGTGCTGACAATGCCGATTATGGTGCCGCTGGGCGACTTGGTAAACGTGTCGCGCCAAACGGTCATTTTGGCCTACCAGTTTGGGGAAGGCTGGGGCAACCCGATTATCCCCACCGCTCCCGTTACAATGGGGGCCTTGGCCTTGGCCGGGATATCTTATCCGGCGTGGGTAAAGTGGTTTATGAAATTAGAGATTATTTTAATTGTACTCTCTATGCTGCTGCTGATACCCGCCTACTATATTTGGTAAAATGACAATAAGCCCCTTGGCCCGCCAAGGGGCTTTTTAAAATATGTTAAACGAACTAAAAACCATTTCTTATTTCCATTGGCTGGACTGGGCGGTCTTTTTTGCCGTGCTCTCCGCCACCGTGGCCGCCGCGGTATACGGCATCCGCAGGTTAAATAAAAAGCAAGCGGCTAAACCCGCCGGCGCGCTGGACTATTTGTTAATGGGACGGCAACTTACGCTCCCGCTGTTTGTGGCTACCTTGGTTGCCACTTGGTACGGCGGAATTTTCGGCGTGAACGAAATTACATTTAACTACGGCATTTATAACTTTGTTACGCAAGGGGCGTTTTGGTATATTTCTTACTTAATTTTCGCCTTTTTTATTACCGATAAAATCGCCCGCTTTAAATCCGTTACCTTGCCCGATTTAACGGGCCAAATGTTCGGCCCCAAATCCGCCAAAGTGGCCGCTGTATTTACCTTTTTTTATATTACCCCGGTGGCGTATGTGCTTAGTTTAGGGATGTTTTTGCATATGGTGTTTGGCATTGGCGTACTGCCCGGTATGGTGCTGGGGACGCTTTTTACAGGGCTTTACAGCGCGTGGGGCGGGTTCCGCTCGGTGGTGTTTTCCGACTTGGTGCAATTTTTTGTAATGTGTAGCGCGGTGCTGCTGGTGGTGCTGTTTTCCGTAGGAACCTTTGGCGGCCTTTCCTTTTTAAAGGCTAATTTGCCCGCCTCGCACTTTACCCTTACCGGGGGCAATTCGTGGCTCAACACGCTTATTTGGGGTTTTATCGCGCTCTCTACGCTTATTGACCCCAGCTTTTACCAACGCTGCTTTGCAGCCAAAAGTCCGGCCGTTGTTAAAAAGGGCATTTTGATTTCCACCTTTATTTGGTTCTGCTTTGACTTATGCACCACGGCGGGCTCTTTATATGCGCGGGCCGTTTTGCCGCAGGCCGAACCGGGGCAGGCGTATTTCTTTTACGCTATCCAGTTACTGCCCGTGGGCTTAAAGGGTTTTTTTGTGGCCGGGATTTTGTCCATCATCCTTTCCACGTTAAACTCCTTTTTATTCATCGCCTCTAATACATTAAGTTTTGACCTGCTGCGCTTCCGCGTTAAAAACATTGTGCTCTCCAACCGCGTGGCTATTTTTTTGGTGGGGGCCTTGGCTATTTTTATGGCGCATATTTTCCACGGCAGTTTTAAGGAAATTTGGCTTGTGTTGGGCTCGTACTTTTCCGCCTGTTTATTGGTGCCGATTTTAATGGGATATTTGTATCCGGGCCGGATTAGCGACCGTTTGTTTGTAGCGTCCTCACTTACCAGCGCGGCCACGATGACGGCTTGGCGTTTTATCCCCAAGCACGAAGTTTTAGAAGCCTTGGACCCGTTTTACATTGGAATTTTGACGGGACTTATCATCCTGCTGATTTTCCGCCAAAGAGGAGGAACGCCCATTGCGCGCATTACTTATCGGTAACGGGGAAACCCAAGAAGCCGCCTTTTTACAACACCTTGCCAAACAGGCCGATTTGATTTTGGCCGCTGACGGTGGGGCCGACAGGGCCTTGTCCGCCGGGGTCCGCCCGGACGTGATTATCGGGGATTTGGATTCGGTTTCCCCCCAAGCCAAAAGTTTGGTTCCAGCGAAGAAATTAATTTTTGTAAATAACCAGAATAACACGGATTTGGAAAAAGCGCTTGATTATCTGTCCGAGCACGGATGCACACAATGCACGTTGACGGGGTTTGTCGGCGGGCGGTGGGATTTTACATTTGGGAATTTTTTATCGGTTTACCCGTATTTGGATAAAATGGATATTTGCGTGGCGGGCAAGGGCTGGAAGATTTGGCCACTGACGCACTCCGTTAAAAAGGCAGTCCGCACGGGGGCACGCGTGAGCCTTATTCCGGCCGCAGACTGCCAAAACGTAACCCTAAAAGGGCTTACTTACCCCTTAGAACACGCCAATTTATCTTTGGGACGGACGGGCCAAACATTAAGCAATGTGGCCAAACAGCCGGAAATAGAAATCACCTTTGACAAAGGCTTTTTACTACTCTACATAGAGGATTAAAAAACGCGCTCACAAGAGCGCGTTTTTTACTTTATTTTTTTGTATAACTTATCTGCGGCCTTTATTTCGTTTCGGGCCATTTCCAAATATTTCTTTGCTTCGTCCGTCTGCCCCAGCGCGGCTAAAACCGCCCCATAGTGGTAGGCAATTTCCGCATTAGCGGACATTGTTTCCTCATCAATAGAAACCAGCAAATCACGCGCTTGGTCCAGTTTATTTTGCTTAAAATAAATCCAAGCCATCGTGTCCATAAACGAAGCATCCTGCGGGCTCACCGCCAGCGCACGCGCCGCATAGGCAGACGCCTCATCCAAGCGCACACCGCGCTCGGCCAGCGAATACGCATACAAATTAAGCGCCGCCGCATTTTGCGGGTTTTCCCCTATCAGCATTTCCAACTGTTCTTCCAACGCCTTATACTTTTTAAGTCCGTCCAACGCGTAGGCGTATTGCAAACGCGCTTCCGCGTACGAAGAATTGGTATCCAGCACCTGCGACAAGACACGCGCGGCTTTTTTATATTGGGCATTATCGTTTAAGGCCACGCCGTAAAAATAGCCGACCTCTACATTGCCCGGAAATTTTTGATAGGCCTGCGCCAAGGTATTTAAACTTTCCTGCGGTTGGTTCAAGCGTTGCAAGTAAAAACTGACCTGAACCCATTTGGAAGCGTTTTCGTTATAGTCCGCCGCATCCCGCACATACGAAGCAGCGCGGGCATAATCACCCTTTTGCTCGGCAAGCAACGCCAAAAAGTACGAGGTGGGCACGTCCCCGTTATCGTCGGCCTTGGCCTTTAAAAAGTACGCTTCGGCCTTGGGCAAATCCTTTACCAGCAAAAAGACGGAGCCCATCCGGGAATAAGTAGCCGCCGAACCGTAGCCGATTTTTTCCAACTCTTCCAGTTCGTGCAGCATTAAAAAATATTGGGAGGTTTTTTCGTACACTTCCGCCCGGCCCAACATTGCCGCCGGGTCCTTGGGCGACACGGCAAGGGCCTTATCGTAATACGCCAAGGCCTGCTGGTACTGCTTACTGCGCCCGTAAATGTTTCCGGCCGTGGTGTAAATATCCGCCGCCAATGCCGGGTATTTTTCAGCCAGTTCCAACAGTTTGCTGGCCGCCTGCATACTGCCCAAAGAAGATAAAAGCGAAGCGTATTGGTACAACACCTGCGCATTTTCCGGCGCAAGGGCGAGGGCTCTCTCGTAGGCTTTTTCGGCCTCGTCCACTTGTCCCAATTTCCACTGATACGCCCCGTAAACCGTCCAATCCTCGGGGTCCGTGGTGTCCGCCGGAACGAAATCATCATACGGCTTGGCCAGTTCGGGCTTGCCGTCGGCCAACGCCTGCGCCACTAAAAGTCGCTTGATGTAAGCGGAATCCGGCGACAGTTTTAGGGCTTGCTCCAACAAAGCAAATGTGGCGGAATCATTGGCCCGCTGGGCATAAACGGCCTTTAAAAAGGCATTTATTTGGCGCACCTCTTGGCGGCTTTCGTCCGTAAGCGGCAGCGCAAACGCGGGCGAAAACGACAAGCACAAAAGCAATACTAAAAATTTCTTCATAATTCCGTCCCCATAATGAGAGCATCATCGGTATCGTTATAAAATTTTTCCCGCCGGCCCGTTTCTTTCAGCCCCGCCTTCTGGTAGAGCGAAATGGCCGGGAGGTTGTGTACATTTACTTCCAGCGTAACCGTCTGCCCGCCCTTGGCGCGCACCTCGGCAAGTGCCCGGGAAAGAAGCAAAAAGCCTATCCCCCGCCGGCAAGATTGCGGCCATACGGCCAAATTTAAAATCTCGCAAAATCCCGCCGCCAGCCGCAGAGCCAAAAAGCCTACAATTTCGCCGTTTTCCTCCGCGCACCACACCTGTGCAAACGGGTGGATGATTTCGCCCGCCAAGCCTTTTTCGCCCCAATGCGCACTCATCGGCTGGGCCGCTTCTATCTGCGCCAACCGGGGAGCGTCTAACGCTACGGCAGGGCGTAACTTCATTTGGGTTGCACCAGTTCAAAACGGGCGGGCTTTAAATAAAGCGGTTCCAGCGCGTTTTGGCTCCAAGCGTCCTCTTGCGCCATTTCCAGCAAGGTGGCCGGGCGGACAAAACAGTCCTTTTCCGCGGCAAAAGTATAGTGCGGGCCCACCAGTCCGGCAAGGGGCTGGCCGTCTTTATCGCTTCCCGCCAAGAAAAGCGGTTTGCCATAACCGGACAAACGGCTTAATAATTCCTCGCGGGACAACCAAGCCGGGCCCTTTTGCTCGCCGTCAAAAATCTGTAAAAAATATTCCTCTCTAAACGCGTGCAATACAACCGCCAGCGCACCCTGCGGGTTTTCCTTTTGCCAAGCGGCAAAAGCGCGGGACGTTTCGGCCTGACGGCGGAGCACCTCAAACATAGTCGCGCCGCGCACCTGCGTTTTATTTAAAAATTGCATCATAGAAGCAAACGTAAGCGAAATGCGAATCCCGGTAAAACGCCCCGGACCGCGGATGATAAAAATACGGCCGATGTCTTCCATTTGCGCCCCGGCCTTATGAAGCAAGGCTTCCAGCGCGGGGAAGAGTAATTTTTCCTGCTTGACGCCTTTTCTGCGCACGGAAAAAATTTTACCGTCCTTTTGCGCCGTCAGCAGCAAGGGGGAGCCGGACGTGTCCATACCCAAGGTTAATTTTTCGCTGCTTTGCATAATGCCTCCAACAACGCGTCCGACACGCGGCCGAAAGACTGCAATTTAATCACGCGTTCGTCGCCTTCTTTTAAAATAAAATCCATTTCTAATCTGTCCGCCGGCAACATATGGCGAATCGGGTCCGGCCACTCGGCCAAAATAATGGCTTTTTCGTCCTCTAACATTTCTTCAAAGCCGAGATTGAACACTTCGCCCTCTTCCAAGCGGAATAAATCAATATGGAACAAGCGGTGTTTTTTATTTTTGTATTCCTTCATCAAACTGAAACTGGCGCTGGTCGGCGAACTTTTAAGCCCCAAGGCCGCCGCCACCCCCTTTACAAACACCGTTTTGCCCGCGCCGATAGGCCCGCGCAAAAAGACAATTTCCCCGCCTTTAAGCGCAGAGGAAAACCGCTCGGCAAGCGCCAAGGTTTGCGCGCGGGAGTGAGTTGCAATTTCCGCTGTTTTCATTATTTCACCGTCTTAATACAAATTTCACGGCCGTCCACTTCGCGGCGGTCCAGGTTTACGGGGTCCAAGACTTCCTGCCCGTCCACCGAAAACACATACTTATATTCTCCCCCCGTCAACGCGACGGAGGTTTCAAAATAGCCTTTACGGTACGGTTTTAACACGATAGGGTCCTTGCCCCAGCGGTTAAAATCCGCCAACAGTTCCACCTTTTGCGCACCGGGGGCCGTCAAATAAAATTTGCGGTATTTCACCTCGGTATCGTACGGCTGGCGCACAGGTTTTGCGCTTGCGAGCAGGCTTTCTTTATTAAGCGGCGCCACCGAAGCGGAACTTTCAATCGTATCGGCGGCGTAGTCATAGTAATCCTCCGACACGGTAAAAAACCAAGTCAGCACGATTGCTATCAAAATTAAAAACAGCACGAAAAGCGCACCCGGCTTTTTAATCTTGGGCATCCAAAAAACTCCTTAAATAAAAAACGGCCCCGTCGGCCTCGGCCACCTTTTTAACGGCTTGGGCATCCGCCCCGGTTTTATCCACGCAACTGGCGACCAAACGGTCAAAATGCGCCGCCGCGCACAGGCGGATAAATTCGCGCACGGCCTCATAGCCGTCTTCAAACCCGGGCGCCGGACGGACAATTTTGCGCCAGACAGTTTCGTTTTCGGCATTCAAACTGACGTTTACGATATCCACCACGCGGCGCAATTCGGGCACGATGTTTTTATGGTTAATTAAATTACCCAATCCGTTTGTATTCAAACGGATTTTAAAGGGCGGAAATTTGGCCTGGGCAATCCAGCCTTTGAGCGTTTGCGCCACAAACAAAAGTATATCTAAGCGCATTGTCGGCTCGCCGTAACCGCAGAAGACCACCTCTTTAAACGGGGCGGCTTTAAGTTCCTTTTCCAAGGCGCAGACCACTTCGTTAGCGGTGGGCTCGCCGGATGATAAATTCAAATTGTTGCCGTGAAAATCCATATGCCACTTGGTTTTGATGCAAAAGGCGCACAAGTTGGGGCAGCGGTTTGTTAAGTTGATATATACGCCGTCCCCAAAGCGGTACACGATTTTAGGCGTAGGTTGTTGTTCCATATAATACCTCTTATAGGTATTATACCAATTTGGCCGGGAGCCCGCCGGGCATAAAACAGGCTAGGCAAGGGGCGCGGAAAATTAATAAAATAAAAGAAATGGAGAGGTGGCCGAGCGGTTTAAGGCACTAGTCTTGAAAACTGGCGTGGAGCAATCCACCGAGGGTTCGAATCCCTCCCTCTCCGTGCTCTAGTGTAAATTAATTAGATATAATCCACGATGAACTTTTTTCTCGTCGTGGATTTTTTATTTTACTTAAATCTTAAATGCTCGTTTTCCGTTTCCCCGTTTATTTCAAGAATTTCTTCCGCCCATGCTCAAAATTTCATTTTCGCAGTTCCGAAACTTAAAGGCTACCGCATGTTGGCAGTAGCCTTTTACCTAGAGCTGATACTGTATCTATTTATGTTGACTGGCCTGTTCAAATAACTGTTTAGCTGTTATCTCTCGTCCTTGTGTACCATCTAAAATACTAAGGATTACCTTGGCAGGTAAAAATCTAAGAGTCAAAATCTTTCTCATATACCTATCTGTCAGTTGATATTTCTCACATAGATCTTTAACTTGTTTCCCCTGCAGTATATCATGGCTAATATTGAATGCTTGGATGAGTAATTGAACCAAGGTTTTATTGGTGTTCTTTTCTATCCTTTCGCCTACAATGGCTTTGGCTCCGTTGTCTATGACTGCTATATGGTATTTAACATGGAACACAAGAGATGTTTTGAGTGATTCCTTAAACAGTTCTTTAATAGGTCTATTTTCGTAGAGTGAACGGATATATTCGCATAACTGCTCTTGATAGATGGTAAGTGTAATTTCTTCGGGCAATAAATACACTCGTCCTAGTAATATCCTTTGTGTCTCTTGGTCTATAGTTTTGTTTTGTATGCTGTTTAATATCTGCTTGGTGTCATTCACACTATAACTTTTTAATAAATTAGCAAACACCGATTTATCCTCTTTAAATTGCTTGTTAAACCACTTATCTATAAAGGTTTCTATCTCCAGTAGGGATATTTTACTCACTTTCCCTATTTTGTCGCTCTTGCACTTAATAACTGCCTGGCTAACGTAATATCGGTACTTCTTGCCTTTACTACCAGTACTCCAACAAGGGCTCATCCTATTCCCCTTATCATCATACAGTTTACCGCATAATAAACTCTTTTGTGGTTCATATCGTTGTCTATCAATTCTATGCTCCTGTAGGGTATCCTGCGCTTTATGAAATACCCCTATTTCAATAATTCCTTTGTGTTCACCCTTATACCATACCCCCTTGTGTGGTACTTCCCCTATATAAGCCCTATTTTGCAAAATGCGGTATAAATTCCCTACAGAAAGCGGTCTATCATGCTGGCTGTAGATATGTTGGCTATCTAAGTATTTTTTTAGCCGTTGTACACTTTTTAATTCGTTGTATTTATCAAATATAAGCTGTATTTTAGCCGACTGGGGTTCATCCGGATAAAGTTTCTTATCTTTGCGCTTATAACCCATAGGTGGGGTCCCTCCCATCCACATCCCCTTCTTCTTACTCGCTGCTATCTTATCCCTTAATCGTTCCCCTGTTATCTCCCGTTCAAATTGGGCAAAGGATAATAACATATTTAGGGTTAACCGCCCCATACTGCTACTCGTATTAAAATGTTGTGTAATAGACACAAAAGATGCGTTCCGTTCCTCTAATACATCTACTATCTTGCTAAAATCATGTAAACTACGGGTCAATCTGTCTATCTTATATACCACAATGATATCTATCAGCCCATCTGCTATATCTTTAAGTAAACGTTGTAAAGCCGGCCGATTTAAATTCCCACCAGAGTAACCCCCATCATCATATTCAGTTGGTACCAATTTCCAACCTTCATGCTTTTGACTTTTTATATATGCCTCACAGGCCTCCCTTTGGGCCTGTAAACTGTTAAATTGCAACTCTAAGCCCTCTTCTGTGGATTTGCGGGTATAGATCGCACAACGCAATATCTTATGTGCCTCGGACATATTTACTGCCTTCAAAGAACACTTTACCGTTCCAATGAGCTCCGGTAATTAGTTGGGCTATAGCCGAAAGACTCTTGTATATATCCCCTTTGTAAAGGAACCCCGCATCAACTACTAAAACCTCATATTTTGTCCCTTTATAGGAACGTATGAGTTTTGTACCTACTTTGAAATAGAGTTTTCGGTGGGGCTGATTAAAACCCTTTTGAGCCTGTTCTATGCGCTTTAACACATATTTGGGAGATATACCACTTTCTCGGGTTTGCTTATACCAAGCAATATACTTGTTAAGTAAAACCTTGCGTATAGTTGGAATAGGCAATTTTACATACCTATCCCATGCGCCTGTTATAGATGTTTCAAGATGACAAGCCATAACCTATTTCACCTTAAAGAATGCCGGGCCACTTACCGGATAACCGGTAATACATACAGCCACTGCCGTTAAACTCTTATACTCCTTGCCGGCATATAAAAACCCATCCTCTAATACCTTGACCTCAATATCGGCCCCTTTAAAGTGTCTTGTAAGTAGCTCTCCAGGGTGGAAGGGTAAATGTCCTTGACGGGTAGCTTTGCCGGCAGTAGGTTGTTCACTCTGAAGAACTAGAGCGAATTCTTTGGTTACTGCTGGGCTGGAAACTTGTAATGTCTTGACGGGTTTTCTTTGGACGGGTTTAGGTTGTTTCTTTACAACAGATTTTTTGGTTTGTTTTTTCATTTTGACTTCTCTGTATTTGTGATGTACGGGTTATTGCCCGTAACACATTACTGCTTACTATCGGGAGAGAAGTCAAGTCAATTAATTTAATAGTTCGATTCCTGTTGGGCGCACTTTTCAAAATATACCCGTTCTCCGTCGAGAGCGGTTTTTTTTCTTATACTTCCTCGTCGGTGTCTGCAAAAGCAAAAAAGTGTATATTCTTAGTGGACCCTTATGGTACACACTAGCTGAAAAACCCGATTTTGAGTATGAATTTCGAATGACTTGATAGAGTTAGTCGGATTCTTTTGACAGAAAGAATTTATATCGTTTTCATCAATACAATAAAACTAGTATCATATACTTAATAATAGCAGGAGTAACAAAGGTATGGAAATTACTATTCAGAAGCATCACGAGAAAACTTTCGAAGAAATTAAGAATCAAGCCCACTCATTTGAAGATGATTTGTTAGAGCGCAAAGAATTAGCAAATCACCTAGTACAAATTATTAAAAATATTAAATCGCCATTTGTATTTAATATTAATTCTCCGTATGGTACGGGTAAAACTTTTTTCTTAACTCGATTAAAGGTGTTGTTAGAGCAAGAAAAATGCACATCTGTGCTATATAATTCTTGGGAAACGGACTGGGCAAATGATCCTTTCGTAGCCATATTGGAAGAGATTACGGAAGAAATAAATCATCTCTTAAAATCTAAAAATTCATTAATAACAAAGACCGCCAAAGAAGCCTGGAAATTTATTCACCCAGCTTTTATAAGTTTAGGAAAGGAGCTCGCTAAACAATGTATTCCTGGAGCATCAATCATTGTTACTGTAACGGAAAAAGCGCTGGAGAGGAAGAACAAACGCAATACTCCAGCAGCGGCAACGCAATATCAAGCAATCAAGCAAGCCAAGGAGAATTTAAGGAGGGCGCTAGTAAAGTTTACATCTCAACTTGAAAAACCATTGGTAATTATCATTGATGAACTAGATCGTTGTCGACCCGATTATGCGGTTCGTACGTTAGAAGCTATAAAACATTTTTTTAATATTCCCAATATGGTATTCGTTTTGGCTATAGATAGAGAACAGATTGAAAGCGCCATTAGTGTTCTTTACGGAGAAAAGATAGAAAATCATTCCGCTGAGTATTTACGAAAATTTATTGATTACGACTTTTATTTGCCGCAACCAACACCAGAAAAATTTATTAACATGTTGATGACCATCCACATTGCTGATCTTGTGCTTCCCTTTTGTCAAGTGTCTCCAACATCTTTTAGTGTACCGTTGCATACCAATTTGAAACTTCGAGAAGGAAGTCCAATATATCAACAAATTATGAGATATATGCTTTATCTTTTGATAATCTTTTCACAATATTTTCAGTTTTCTTTAAGAACTCAAGAGCAATTAATTTTACGTCTTCGAGTATTCATATCGTCTCTTGATATTAAAACCAATATATTTATTCCGGAATTAGCAATATGGTTGGTAGCACTTTACCTATTTGATCAGAAATCTTTTCTTACATTTAAAAAACATAAGATGTCCGAGTCATTTTTGTTGAAATCCGTTGTTTCTAGTGATGAAAAATTTCGAAGATTTATTGCTGAACAACGTCTCGATATAGGGGCAATATTGCGAATTCTCGAGTCAAAACAAAATGATTTTTTAACAGAACCTTTAACGGCGTATTTAGATAAACTATTACGTCAAGATAGAGATGGAGCATTTGAAGAATCTCTGCAGAGAGAAGCAACTAACTACTTAGAGATAGCTTCGTTAATCTAATCTTTTGTACAAAAGCCAAAGGAGAGAAATATGGCACATGTGTTTATTGTAAATGAACAAACATTTAAACTGCATTTGGAATATCAATTTGCAGGGACAGGCGCTTCTGATATATCAACTGATTTTATTTTTGACAATTCGATTAAGATAAACACTCAAAATGAGAAAAGGTCGGTGTTAATGATGGCAGATGTTTTGAGAATTCGCAAAGGAGATAAAATTATATTTTTTGTTACTGGTATTTCCAAATTTTATGGGGTTTTCGAAGCTGCAAGTGATTTCTTCTTAGATCCCAATGATCACAAGAATTATTTAGGTCAAAAACTTGGAAAAATTTTAACCTATCGATTGTTAATTAAACCCTATAAGGTTTATGAAAAAGGATTGTCTGAATTTGATGCATTGGATTCATTACAAGGGGTAAAATATCCTGACGAAATCTGTTGGTCACTAATTTATCGAAAACTTGATGGAAATCGAGGGTGCACAATGATTACCGATCAGGAATATGCTATCTTATTTAAAAAACTACAAAAAAACAACCAATTATTACAGTCGAAAAAATATACTTATGACGATTCGAAGAAAAAAATTATTCCCAGTACTCACCGTGTGATGTATAAGAAAAAACCTCTTAATATAGATGTTCAATTGGAATCTAATATGCTCTATAAGTATCAAAATAAAAAAGCATTTGAGCATTATCTTGAATTTTGGATAATACGAATCTTAAAAAGCAAACAATTCAATCAAATATTACCTAGTTCAAGTCCTGTTTCTTGGATAGGGAATGAAGTAATGTGTAGCTTTGGAAAACGTCGCATTGACATAATTGCGCTCCAAGAACAGAAAAAAGAAATAAATATCTCTTTAATCGAATTGAAAGATGAACAAGTAGACAAAACAGTTACTGAACAATTAAAGGGCTATCTTCGTTGGATCATAGAGTATATGTTACCTATTTATTTGCGAAAGGGGTATAAAGCCAACATTTGGCCTATAATAGTTTCCGATGGAATTTCGAAAGCCCTCCCCAAAACAAAAGAAAAACTCTCAATGGTAGAAGGGAAAATAAAATCTTATGATTGGAGTTGCTATAATAGTCCCAGTATTAAAGTATCTCCGATAAAAATAATTCACTTCACCCCGCGTAAAAGCGGATTTCGTTTAACGGATATTTAATTTCAGGGGAACGATGTGCGACTCTAGTTTTTACAAACGCAGTAATGCATATACTCCGTAGTGTTAGAGGCCTTGTAATCGCGGTTTTTGTCGGCTTTGAAACGATTGTAGGTTTGGGTAAAGTATCCGTAAGTGCCCTTTTTCTCAAAGATTTCCTTAATGTCTGCAAGAGATAAGAGCCCCTCGTTGTTGTAGCTAAGGAAAATGTACTTTGTTTGGGCATTCTTAATCAGATCTGCAAAGGCCGCTTTAACCGTTGCCTTGGAACAGTAGGACGATTTTTGGGCTTTATAATCCCGCAAACCCGTTTTACCATAAATTTTTGGATTATCGTACTTGGCAATAGTTTCTAATAGATGATAATTACTCGCATACTGCCTCGTATTGTACGGTGGGTCCAAGTACAGAATGTCCGGATGAATCGTTTTGATTAGTTTATTGGCGTCCTGTTGGAAAACTTGGTGTTCTTGGCTATTAACAAACAAGTTAGCAGGGCGTAAAGCCAAAGGTTTTAAAGCGGATTGTTTAAGCTTTTTCAAGAAAGCCCCATAAACCGAAGCTGTATTCGCTGATTTGTCTGCGGACTCAATAAGGGATGCGAGCAAGAAATAATACTCATTTTCAGTAATTAGGCCTTTATTTCGCCAAGTTTCAATTTGTTGACGAACAGCATCGCATTTTTGGGCATTTTCTGCTGAAAAATAGTTCCTTATAAAGGATTTTTTGGCGGTCCCTTCTTCGGAATAGTTTTTATAAATAAATCCTTTTTTACCAGGAAGATTAGTTAGAAAATCACATACTGCTTGGGCACGGTCGCCGACTTTAACTTTCTTTAAAGTAGGCAAACTGGCACATAATTTTGAAAAAGTCAGCGGACGGTGGTTAGCAATATATTGTTTGTTTAAAACAAAACTATAATACTGCATATCATTAGCGATAACAGAATAGCCCTTTTTCTTGAAATAACGGCCCACGGCTCCTGTACCAGCAAACAAATCACAAAAAGTATGACAGTCCGGATCCACAACTTTGGCTATGGACTCGTCGATAAATTTTAGGAGTGATAATTTGCTTCCAATATAGTTCATAATCCGCGGTATCCTTCTTCCTAGATTTTAACATTTTAGCGGATGAAAGTGTACTTGTATTTTACTTTTCTTTTTGGAAGATTAAAATATATTCGTGTTTAAAAATATAGTAATCACTAGCAAGAGCCCGATAACGCCAAATGGTGTGCTGGGCCCGCTTTCCGCGATTGCCTTCCATATTCTTGACGATAATACTCTTGAGTTTTAGTTTCCTTCCTTGGGCGGCCAAAATTGAGTAAAAACCTAATGGCATCCACTCCCCTTTGGTATATTTGTCTCCAATTACGATAGCTAAGTAGCGTTTCGGTGGTAATAACGTCAATGAATTATCAATAACCTTGCAGAGCAATCTAAAAAAGTCTTGATAAGTCTTTTGATTAGATAAATCGGTTTTTTTGTTGCTGAATTTTACGATATCAAAGTATGGTGGATGTAAAATAACAAGCCCTACTTGCTTTTTAGGTAGTAGTTTACTAATTTTTTGGAAAACTTTCGGATCGGTAGAGTCACCGCAGAGACAATGAATGTTTTTGGAAGAGGATGCCTTCCCTTTCACATAATCCACCAGTTCCGGATTAAGTTCAATGCCGATACACCCTCTTTGTAGAGTTTCACACTCAAAAGCAGTTGTACCACTCCCTAAAAATGGGTCTAAAACAAAATCACCTTTCTTGGTGTATCTTTTAATGAGTTGACGTGGAACTTGAGGGATAAAATTTCCGTGGTAAAAGCCGCTATGTTTACCAGAATTATCCCTTTTGTCAAACAACCACAAAGAGTCGGTTTCTATATCGTCCAATTCTTTCCATTTTTTAAGGTCCAAATCATTAAAAGTAGGCATAGTTATTTACCTTTATTCAAAATTTTCAATACAGCATCTCTCCAAGCGTATGGATCGTTCCAAAAACATCCTTTACATCCATTTTCGTCTGTTTTGGATGTTCCAGCCCACTTTTTATTACCCTCAAACCAAAATTCAATACCAGGGAAATGCCCTCTAATTCCTTCCTTCACACACCGTTCACAAAAGCGTGATTTAAGCAGATTATTGGAACGGGTCAATAGAATGAATTTACCTTTCAACTCTGCATCTGATAATGTAGAATTATCGACCTCATCTTGCGCCCAGCGAATTTGAGGAAATTTGTGATCTACTTCTAGCTCACGTTCGCTTAATTTACGCAAGAACACAGCTTCTTCAAAGTTATATAGTTGTTTTACGCGTTTTGCGACTGAAGATGGAATACCAGAGCGTTGCTTTGTAATGGGCAAAATTTCCAAAGATTTTAATTTACGATGTATAGTCACAGCATTACAGTGGGGACAGTGAATTTTTTTGTAAAACTCGCCCTGCTCATTGGTATCTAATTGAATACCACGCTCTTGACGCCATACTTGCCAAGTTTTAGCTTGCCCTGATTTAAGTTCGCATTTCGTACAATGCCACTTTAAATCTTTCATTGTCTCAAAATCTTGATATTGCGTCGAACCAGGTTTGAAAGGATTAGCCATAAAAAGCCCCCAAATATAGATATCCAAAATTGTATCAAATCTATATGTGATTAGTAGGAATTTATCAGCTTGTTAGGAAATGCAAACCTTTATGAAAGAATATATCTTGCTACACACGTAACATTTCAACATGCGAATCTCTTTTTGACCAAGGGATCGTATTTATTTCGTAATTTCGAAGTGCATCAATTACTTGAGGGGACAATTCTTCTTCATTATCATTTGCTAGTATATAAGCATTTGCTTTATTTGGTCTAATATCTTTTGTATCTAACCATTCTACGATAAATAGGTCTGCTGAGTTTTTATTAAAGTTATTAACTACTTTCAAAATTCTTTCGTTAGCATTCTTTGATTTAGGAATAACAAAATCGAATTTTCTATCGAATCCAGATTTCCCTTTGAAAATAACATTTTCGGTACTTCGAATATCAGACATGTCCAACCAATTTTTTACATCCTCAAAAAACAAACTGGAAACATGTGCTTTTGCCAAGTAGAATAAATCATTGATTGCTAGTATCGACTGTATTAAGCAATGCTTTTTAATATGCAAAGTGTCAAAATTCGATCTGACAAATAAACAATTTTTATCATCTTTCTTTATTGCGAATCCGTTTAAGGTTAGATCTATAAGTTTACGTCTCTTGGGAGAGTCCAAAACACATCCAGAGCTGATTAAATCATTAATTGTATATCCATCATCAGACAAAATATATTCATCCCCTTCTTTTTTAAGATAGATCTGAATATAATCATTGTGGCGATCTAAAAATGGAGTAGTAATTTCGGTCCATTCCCCAAAATCTTTTAAAAAGGTTTTGTCTTGCAACCAGAAGTAGTACTTTTCTATTAATTTTTTTGCTGAATCCATTAAAACAATCCTCCATTTATCTGAGGAGTATTTTTTATATTGCAGTATTTCATGAAATCTATTAAAGTTTGAGCTATATCTGCTAGATTCGTAAATGTGTTTGGGACGGCAACCGCATATTTATCGGCATAATCTGCACTATAAATGTGTAGGTATGTGTTTCCTACTTCCGTTCCATCTGGATTTTGATGAGGCGCTGCATCTATATCTAAACGGACTAGTGGAACAACTTTTCGTGCTCTCATTTGATGCGTAACTTTGCTTAATTTAATAGTTCCTCTGAAACAGTCTAATACGAATTCCTCTCGTTTATTAAGAGAAAAGCAACCTAATGTGAGTTTCTCTCCAGCAATGGGCAACGTAATATTAGTCGTGTCGGTCAAAAATTTATCCATACCGATTAACTTGTCAGCTTCTTGTTGGGTTAAATTTATCTCAGCCATATTTTTATTGTATCAAATCCATATTGAATTTAGAAAAAATTCCTTTATCTTATATCACTTGACTTCTCTCCCCTATAAGAGCGTATATGTAGTACGGGACGAAATCTCCGAATAGAAATGCAAACTTATAGGAGAACGAAAATGCCAAAGAAAAAGCCTGCTTGTAGTAAAAGCTCAAAGACTAAAACGCAATCCATCACCTGTGCCGCAAGAGTAACGCCCATTAAGGCCACTCTAGAAAGCGTAATTGCTAACCCCACCATACTTAAAAAGCCAAATAACCCCAGATTACCCGCCATTGGAACCACATTCATTAAAAAGTTTAAGGGCAAGGACCTAATGATAGAGGTAAAATCAGACGGTTTGTATTGGGAAGGGAAGTGCTATAAATCCCTTTCCGGACTTGCCATAGCCATTACGGAGTACCCCATATCGGGTTATGTATTTTTCTACAAGGAGATAGCAAAATGGACCGCCAAGAAAAACCCCTCGCAGAATTAGTAAAAATACTCCGCGCCGCATATCCCAAAGGCTCGCGCGTGGTGCTTGTTCAAATGGACGATATACAGGCCCCGCCCATAGGGACACAAGGCACTGTAACCGGAGTGGACGATATCGGGACCATTATGGTGGACTGGGATAATGGAAGTAAATTGGGAGTGGTACTAGGAGAGGATACATGCCGGAAGATAAACGGATTAAAATGCGTTAGTTGGACATATACCGTACACGCAGAAGATAAGATTGGGAATAGCCTAGACCTCAGACATATAGTCCGTTTTGATACTCCTACAAAGGCAAGCACCTACATTCGGAAAAATGATGGCGCGTGGGAGTTTTTTAGCAACTTTGAAACCTGCGAGCCAAATACCACAGCACAAGAACAATTATTAAATGTGTTTGGTAATAAAAAAAATAAACGGAGAACAGCGTAATATGACCGAAAAAGAGAAATTAGAAGTAATCAAACATTCCTATGAAGTATTGCAGGGGTTGGTAAAGGACCTAAACGAAAGAGTAAAGGACGCCAAGGACGGTATTGCCACATCCGGACCAAAACCTGATAATGGGGAGCTTGTATGGATTGGATTGCACCGCAGAGCGCATAAAAAATGTTTACGCGGTAATGACCTATCTACATACCAACCGAGGTTAAATATGCCCAAGACACGCCGAAAATGCCCAAACTGTGGCCGATACATGGTAGGTTACCCTGCTATAAGCCGGAAGGATAACAAGACGGAAATCTGTAGCACATGTGGATTACTGGAAGCACTAGATGCCTATATAAATAGGGGCTAGAAATTAATCTAATCCCTTTTACTATTGCCTACAGCAAGCGAATGTACTAGCAAACCTCACAAGGAGTCTTGGCATTTTTCTAGTCCACATTGGCTTTAATTCTTCCAAAGCAAAATTGAAAGATTTTACCTCTTATTCAAGGCATTTAAATTACAACAATTATAAATTCCTGAAAACAGAGTTGGAATTAAGAATTTTTGGCTAAATTTTCTATTAATTCCCTGTTTTGTTTTTAGGGAATTTATACAAGTTGTATAGGGGAAACAGGGCAAAAAATGGCTCAAAAAACCCTAAAAATTAACATTTTCCCTGTATTTTCCCTGCATATCAGGGAATTTGGCACAAAAAACTAACAGCATATTGCTGAGCAAACTACACACTCCGTAGAAATTGAAAACCCTGCGGGAGCAGGATTTTTGATTTCTATGAAAATATGAGGTGCGGCATAAATGACTTTATGCCACAGGGATTTGAAGCCCGCAATGTGGTGTGAGTTTGAGGCCATTGGCCGAAAGGCGAACACAATGAGGGCGGGCCCGGGCAAAATTTCCGTCAGGAAATTTATGCAGGGCGAATCCCTCCCTCTCCGTATTGTAGTTGTCAATAATTAGCATTTATCCCCGTTAGGCTTAACTCCCGACGGGGATTTTTTTATAAACAACCGATAGCATAGTATTTCAGAACCTATTTTGGGTTTTATACAAATTTATTGGATTTTATGCTGACAACACTTTTGGAGAGAATTTCCTCTTGTTCTTGCCAATTTAAGGTTTTTATTGAGAGTAATTTTTTAAGGGTACAATCAGCCGATTGGGTACCGTTTAGGATAGCACGGATAATTCGCGGAGAGAGGAAACTCAAATTAAGTAGCCGAATGATATATTGATACGATACTTTTTCTTGTTTAGCGATTTGTTGTGCACTAGCACCATTTAATATATCTTGATGCCACTTAAATGATTGCGCTAGTATTTTGGTAAGATTTTTTGTTTGCTGTTTATCTGGCTTTGTAAATTGCCCTATAATTATTTTAGCCCCGTTATCTATCGTGCCAATGTGATACATCTCTGTATAGGAACTTTCCTGTTTTAATTCTTCTGGTTTGAACAAGCGCATTTCCCGGTTTTCATAGATAGCATTAAATAGTTCTACTACTTGCTCTGTATGCAAGGTTATCTCTACTTTGTGTGGGCTTAATTGAACGCGCTTAATCAATGCTTTTTCTATGCTCCGGGTTATGGTATAGGAAGATAAAAGTTTTAATATTTTTTTCTGCTTAGCAACTTCAAAATGTTGGATATACAAATGTATTTTAGACTTTTCACGCAAGAAACGCTCAAACCAACTATCTATAAAGTTTTCCAGTAGTGGCAAAGAGACTTTCCCGATTTTGCCTAGTTTATTTGGCTCTTTGCGGATAATGGCTTGGCTTATGTAATAGCGGTACTTTTTACCGCTACTACCTGTACTCCAACTGGGGCTCATAGCGTTGCCTTTATCATCATATAGTTTGCCGGACAAAAGGCTTTTCTTTGGGTCATAATGCTGACGATTAATACGGTTGTCCGCCATTACTGCTTGGACCTGTTCAAATAGTTCTATGGGGATTATGTCTTGGTGCTCCCCCTGATATCATGTCCCTTTATGGCCTACTAAACCAATATAGGCTTTATTGCGCAAAATACAGGTTAAGTTCCCTACGGATATATTATGTCCTTGCTGTTGGAGCCAGTTTTTTAGGAGTGTGGTACTTTTGAGTTCTACATATTTTTGGAATATATCGGTAACAAGTTTTGCTTTTCCTTCATCAGGATATATCTTTTTATCCTTACGGTAATACCCCAGCGGCGGTTTGCCGCCCATCCACATACCTTTTTTCTTACTTGCGCTAATCTTATCCCTTATGCGTTCCCCTGTTACTTCCCGCTCAAATTGGGCAAAGGATAAAAGCATATTGAGCGTAAGTCGCCCCATACTGGTAGTGGTGTTAAAATGTTGGGTAATAGATACAAACGAGGCATTGTGCTTATCTAATACCTCTACTATCTTGCTAAAATCCATTAAACTGCGGGTTAATCGGTCTATTTTGTAAACAACGATAATATCAACAAGACCGTTTTGAACATCTTGGAGTAGTCGTTTTAGGGCCGGCCTTTCCATATTGCCGCCTGAATACCCGCCATCATCATACTCATTAGGCAATAATTGCCAATTCTCGTGCTTTTGGCTCTTAATGTAGGATTCACACGCTTCCCGCTGGGCTTGTAAACTATTAAACTCTTGTTTTAATCCTTCTTCCGTTGATTTGCGCGTATAGATGGCACAATGTATTTTCTTGTCTCTCATTTCTTCGCTCCAAAGAATACATTTCCGTTCCAACTCTTACCTGTAATGGCTTTGGCGACCCCGGATAGGCTTTTATAGAGTGTGTTCTCATACAGATACCCTTGTGGGACGATTTCTACTTCGTATTTGAGTCCTTGGTAGGAACGGATTAGTTTTGAGCCTATTTCTAAGGTAGATTTGGGGTGTTTGTCTGTTCCCTTAACGGCTCGGGCCACTTCACGAAACAAGCCAAGCGGAGAAATCTTCTCACGCTTGGCTTGTTCATACCATAACAAGTATTTAATAACTAAACCTCGTCCGATTGACGGTACAGGACGGCCTATTAACTCCAGCCATTTAAACTCTAATTCCCGGGCGGTTAAATGTGTATAGTTCGGCATATTCTCTCCTATACACATTACCGCTTATAATGCCAAGGAAGTCAAACAATATTATTGAAGTGGAAAAAATCCTTTGGAAATATTGTCTACCGTAAAAACAGACACCCAGTCGTCCTGTCTTTGCAATAATGGTTGTAACTCTTGGTAATTCCTCTTGAGTTTCACATATTCTCCAAAGGCGTCGGCCAATTTTTTATTAATTACAACTTTTTTCTTTATATCTTCAGCACAGATAATATCTAAAGTAATTCTAGGAATCGCCAAGTAATCCGTCGGCTCCCAGCCATTCTCATTTTTTAATGGAATTATAACGGTTCTAATTTCTTTTGGAGCAAGCGGTTTTTCAAAATCAATAAATACAACCCGTGTATCTGGCAAGGAATTCTCCGCAGGAGAAACCATCCCAACCAATAAAAGTTTCTTTAGCGAAGAATTTGTTTTATTTTCTAAATTCATAGATAAATTTTTACTATCTATGGACTTTTCACTTATGATGATTTTAGCCAATTCCGTTTTAGTTTTTTTCGCGGCTACAATATCATAAATAGCTTGTTCCAAGGCTTCCGCATATTGTTCTTCGGCTCTTTCCACGGCAGATTTCATAAGTTGATTGGCCCGTGCCAGAATTTGTTGATAATTAAGGCCGTGTAAGGATTTTTGGAACGCTCTCTCATTCTGCTCCTCTTGCGCTCTATCCGTTGGTATAACGCCATTAACAACCTGTTCTTTAAGAGATTTTAAGGCCAATACACTGATAGAGAAACTAAAATTATATTTTTTTTCTGGTGGCACGGACTGACTCACTTGCTCTAGTGATGTCTTATATGTTTCCGGCGTGCGACTATCTATTGTCGGTAATGTTTTTCCACACGCAACAATAAATAAACTACTCATCCAAACAAGAAAAAATGTTCTTTTCATAGGGATTGCCCTCTTTATAATGATATATTTTTCCAACAGGAAATAACTTTATTCACAATCAGTTCCGCAAATATTAATCCAATGGCTAACAAAACGCCATGAATTGTTCCGGTAAAGCAAAGGCCAACTGCTAAACCAATGCAAATGCCCATGCGAAATTTGTGATGTTGAGGCAGCATACTATGTAGTCCGCCCACAATCAGCAAGATAAATACGCCGATTCCACCCACTAATTCCATAATTTTTCTCCTTTTATGTCTTTGTAAAATTTTTCTACGGCCGGATTAGATAAAATATCTGTTGCCTGAAGTGGATTTTTAAGCCATAAGCCATCCAATGAACGAACCCGACTTAAAGCCACATAGGTTTGCCCTGTACTAAAAGCACCTTTTTCTCCTAAATCCACATAAACAGAATCAAACGTCATTCCCTGTGCTTTATGGATAGTAGTGGCCCATGCTAGTTGAATGGGGAATTGACAAAAGAAATTACCCAAATCCTTTTCCTGCCGTCCCGTCTTTTTATTCAATATCATTTTGTACCAAATGTAACCATGTATTTCGGCTTCTACGTCTTTGTTAATTTGCACAGTGATACTTTTTATGGTATGCTCTTTTAGGAGATTAATACTTTTAACATAGCCGATTGTGCCATTTACAAAGCGTTTATTTTCGTCATTGCGCACAAACATCACTTTCGCACCAATTTTCAAATACAACACCTTTGGGGCCGGACAATTTGCTTCCTTCCAATCATTATCGTAGCGGCTACTCTGAAAGGCCGGGATTTTATAAATGGGTTGCGGAAGTTTATCTAGTTCAGATTTGTTAATTTTTTCTGCATCTATCTTACGCGCGCACAAACAAACCGCATCTTTCGGGCGCTTATCCGTCACACGTTTATTGAAATACGCAAGAGCGTTGGTAAAATTTTCACCATACGGCGATTCCAACGCCGCTAAATGGGTTATAAATTCTTGGTCAGTTTGACGGAAAATCTTGGTGAAGAATATATGTTTAAAAGCCATATCCTTCCAACATTTCGCCTCAAACACATACGCCGTATTATATTCCTCTTTGCATAATTTATCTTGCAACAAATTGGACTTCTCATTTAGTATAGGGGCCAATTGGTTCAAATCCCCCACGACTATTACTTGTTTATGTGCAAAAGGCCGGTCATCTTCTAATACTTCCTGCAAGCGTTCGTTCATTTTATCAAAAATATCTGCCCGAACCATAGAAATTTCATCAATAACTAAAATATCTAAATTTTTCCATGCCGTACGCAAGGTATTACGGTTAGCATAATCCAACGGTGCATGGATTTCACTGGGATTGAGATGAAAAAAAGAATGAATCGTCTGCCCCTGAATATTCAAGGCGGCTATGCCTGTTGGTGCTACAAACATAGCATTTTTACTTTTTACACTTAAGAAATTGCGTAACCCCCTTAAAAAGGT
The DNA here is from genome assembly GCF_002437085.1 of Candidatus Avelusimicrobium stercoris. Lineage (NCBI taxonomy): Bacteria > Pseudomonadati > Elusimicrobiota > Elusimicrobia > Elusimicrobiales > Elusimicrobiaceae > Candidatus Avelusimicrobium > Candidatus Avelusimicrobium stercoris. The sequence continues at coordinate 50,324 of NZ_DJOA01000008.1, forward strand.
AGATTTCCCTGTTCCTGGGCGGCCATGAATAAATACATTATCCCCGTGGTTAATGTGATAAATGGCTTGTTTAATTTCGTCAGTCATTTGCAATTTAGTAGAAAGAATTTGTTTTGTCATAAAGTTCTCCTTAGAAGTTAATATAAGACCAAAAACCTTTTAAAAAGGCATAAGTATATTGCACCTGTGCGCCACAAGAGCGAGCGGCTTTAATAATTTCATTATCTGCCGTTATTACACAAACTTGGTGCGCATATTGTTGCGTATGTTCGTAAATGGAATTTACAATGAGTTTATCGGCTTTGTGGCGTGCTGAAAAAAATACGCTCATTCCATCCGGCCTTGCAATCGCACGCTTGAAGCCATCAAAATAGCATTCAATCGTACGAGAATCATCCGCATTAAAACCAGAAAGGTAATTAACCAACTGGTCTGATAATTCGGCTTCTAAGGCTAAATTAGGGGTTCCTTGAGGGCTGTAAACTGAACGAATCACATTGGAACCATCAATGATAAGACTGGTCATGGCGTTCTCCTTATTTATCCCCTTTTGTTAAGGGTAATACTAAGATATGCCAACTATGGGATTACTCCCTATCGGGTGTGGCCCCCTACACTATAAGCACAAAACTGGCATTTTATGACATTGTATTCATAAAAATTGGCTACTAGGCACCAAGCAGTGGAATAAAATATGCTTGGCCGACGCCCTACCGGAACCCTCTATTGGCCTAGTTCACGGCTCTTATTACGGAAGGAGTCGCTTTTTATAATTGTACGCATATAACCAGTAATTTCAGGTTTCCACTGAACCAATTGCATACTTAAATCCGACAGTTTCCGTAAAACCCGCTGTTAATTGAAATTTAGGGGCAATTAACAAACTCAAGGTTTCCTTCCCCTGCAGAAAATTAATTGCACATTTGGGGCAGTTTCTGACACACTAAATATGAAAATACCGTACAGCTATAAATACCCATACTGGGATAACAAGCAAGGCTATTTTCCAGTCGCCCTTCTGTATCGGACCGTTCCTGGTGCAATAAACCTTGGAGCATCCGTTGCCTAGTAATATGTGAAGACGCATATTCAGCCAAAGCCCTTTCTTTCGCTGTCCACTGCGTTTTAAATCACATATACTCCTCAATTAAAGCCGCAATATCTGGGCGGAAACTCTGTAGTGCATAATATTTCGCATCTAAACCCATATTATCCGTTAAATGAGGATTCGCTCCCGCCTCCAGCAATAATTTCACAATATCAATATGCCCATTTTGAGAAGCCAGTATTAAAGGGGTTTTGCCATTGGGATCATGTGCATTTATATCTGCCCGAGTGCGCAAGAAGTCACGCACACAATATACCTCCCCCATAGCAGCATAATCCAATAGTTTCATATTGCAATATGAGAGTCTAACTATATAAACAAACCATATAACGATTAAAACGGGTATTACTAACAATAAAAACATAGCAGGTTCCTCATTTTCCTTTGAATTTATCAATAATATTTTTAATGCTGATTACACTTTGTGACACACCCACTGCTAACGGAATTGCCTCAAAAAAATCCAAAAATTCTGGTGTATCTTCGGCCTTTAATTTTCTTTTTCCAATTATCACACTCGTCATATCCTTTCCTGTCGTTTTGCCACGAGCCTTCTGCAGAAAATGACTTAATGCAAATACACGGGTTCCCGTTTGACAGCCGTTTTCACCAATCAGTTCCCTGCATGCCATATAGACAGGAATACGTTTATGATATTCATCAATTACTTTTTTAAATGTCTTTTCGTTTGTACTGCTTTTTAAAAGAACTCGTTTCAATACCTCTGCCATAATTGGCTCGCGGCCTTTTCCAAAATTCAAAAAGAGTAACCGGTCCGTTTCCATTAACAGCAAATAGCGCATCTCTAATTTCTCTTGCCAACTTTTCACAAGAACATCTTTATCGGTAACCAATAAAATAAATTCTGCCAAACCGTCTCCCAACATTTGAAATTCTTCTGCTGAAGAAGTCTGTTTCTGCCCGACTGTTTTGCGCGCCACAGGAGGAACTGTATATTTTTTAGGTTCCCGGGGATCTGGGCCATATTCATTGGGCCCATCTGTGCCGCCTAATATCAACATCAATAAAAACAGAATCATCCCAGCAAGCGGAATAAATGACAAGACAATAAGCCAACCAGACCACCCGATATCATGCAAACGTTTCACATAATTGGGAATTAAAAGTAGAGAAATTCCCACCAGTATTACCCCATAACTGCCATTCCCCCACATACTCATAAGTACGCACCCTGCAACAATGGATAAGATAAATAAAAACAAAAATTGCCTTCTGCAAATACGACCCTCCCAATCAAAAAAATGATTTAACGCCTCTATAAACATACGTTTTCTCCTTTCATTGGTTTACTATTTAATAAATAAATCTGGCATTTTTTGACAATTTGTTTATACAAAACCTATTTTTTTCATATAAAACGCCCTAATTGTAGACCTCGTGGAATTCTGTGAGGTATCAATAAAATACGAAAGCCCCTCATTAATAGGGGCTTTCTGGCATTTTTTGACAGTTGTATAGGAAATTTACAAATAAATTAAGATTACTTTTTAGATGTAAGTTTTAATTCTTCTTCACAAGCAGTTATCTTTTTTTCAACTTGCAAAATAAATTTTGGAATAACGGCAGCAGGAAAACTATTACTTGAATGCAAAACTTTTGCGTAATCTTGTAGAGCTGCTTTATAATTTCGGAGCGCAAAGTAGCATTCAGCGCGCTGATAATAGGCATTATCAACAAAAAGAGTCCCATCCGCAGCCTCTACAGGAAGGTCCGCCAAACTAAACAATGCGCCATTTTCTAAACAGTACTTATAGCGAGATTCAAAATAACCGGGAAGAATTTTCAAAATATAAGATTCTTTGGCTTCGGTTTCGGCTTTAGCTTTGGCTTTATATGTTTTCGCTTTTTTTGAATTTCCTAACTTATCATAACATAAAGCAATATTCGCATTAGAACAGGCATGTTCTCGCGTATTTTTCAACCCATTAAGAAAACAATTTAAGGCTTCTTGATACTGGTTCAATTTATAAAAACAGGCACCTTTTAGTGAATAAAGAGCCGGTGCTTCTAATTGCTCTGTTTTTTTGAAATAATATAACGCTTTATTATACTTACCAAGTCGAAAATACACGCTGGCCTTTCCAAGCACAGTAAAATATATCGGATTTTTATACTTAGAATCCCATTTATATTTTGTATCAACTATTAAATGCCCCCCAATATAGTGGCTAGAATATTGAATTTTTTCATTTTTAGGTAATGGTATTAAATCACCTATTCCCCTCCGACTAGCCAAAACTTTCCAGTTAACCCCTGCAAATACTATTTCATATATTGATTGCATATATCTGGCACATCGGGGTTGATAGGAATAGGCCTGCTCAGGTGCTAATTCAAGAGCTTGGGTGTAGGCCGATATGGCTTTTGCATATTTTTTACTTTCTTGATACCCACGGGCTAGGTTATAATAGGCGGGGGCATAGGTTTTGTCCGCAGCAATAGCCTTCTCAAAATACGAAAGAGCCTGCTGTAAAGGATGCGGTCTAACACATTGCACATTATGCTTCCACCCTGCGATATCATATCCCATTTCATTAAAAACGGAAGCAGTCGAATGCGTTATACAGATACGATTAAAAATGACAGGTCTTGCCAATATTTTAGAACGAAAACCCTTATTGCTAAGTTGTAAACTTTGTGTTTCTTCCGAACTAAACCAATCCTCTAAATTAACATCAATTTTCTCTTGTTGGGTTTGCTTATACAATTGCCAAAAAGTCCGATATTCTTTAAGGACTTCCTTTTTATCATAGTTAGATGATAAATGAGTTAAACGATGATGAAGGATATACAAACGAACTTGGCTGAGCATTCTGCAACTTTGTTCTGTCGTGATATTTGGAAACAAATCCAAGTGTTTTTCATACCAAGCATATGCCTTTTTATATTCTTTTTTCCAACAATACCACCTAAAAATTTCCACATAAATTCCATAAAATAACGTTTCTGGAATAAAAAATTTTGTACTTTGCTGTAATTGTGTATATTTTGCACAATCTTTTAAGGCTTTTTCTTCTTGATTTAATAATAAATATATAGTTGCCCGGTTTGCGTATGCCACCATATAATTGGGTTGCAATTGAATGGCCTTTGTAAACAGTTCAATGGCTTTTTTATAATTTCCTTGTTTTGTTTCAAAAAAACCTAAATTATTAGTTAAATACGGGTCACTAGGAAATTGAGCGAAATGTCGTTTGAATCTCCGTAAAAAAGAAACAAAAGGTATTGTTGGATTTTGCGTACGGTAACGCTCTAATTCTATAAGATTAGCATAAAAGGCACTATATTGTTGGGCATATTTTTCATCGCGTTTTATTCTGCCAAGTGCTTTAGACTCCTCTTTGCCAAGGATAAAACCGCTATTCAGATGGGTAATAGTATACGCCGCCACAGGATACAACGCTGATATAACGCAAGAACGATAATAATGCGCCGCTGCATTATGAACATTTAATCTTATAGATTTACTTAATAATTTTTCTGCGGTTTGTAGGATTTGAGGTTCCTTATCTTGCCGGAAGCCTAAAATATATAAACCTAGGCCTTTAAAAAAGTAATCATCTGCTGTTGTGGTTAAATCAGGCATAGCAGCAAATTTGTACTGGGGAAATTTTTGTTTTAATTCTTTTTGTAGGTCTTTTTCTAAATCAGAAAAATGTTGATAACGTTCTCTCGGATTAGTCTTCAGGCATTTTTGTAACAGACGATTTTTTTCTACTCGTTCTTTGTCTATTTTAACCGAACAAGTATTAAAAAACAATTGATATAACACTATTCCGAAAGAATAAATATCACTTTGCTCTGTTAATTCAGAAGATTCACGATATTCAGGTGGCAGATATCCTTTTGTCCCCCCTTTTTTATCCAACACGGCAAGGCCAAAATCTGTAATACGAATACTATTATCAGATGCTAACAAAATGTTATCCAACTTAATATCCTTATGTACAGCAATGCCATACTTATGCAAATTGTGCATACCACGGCAAAACTCAATAGCCCAAATCAATGATTGTTTATACTCTATTTTAGTACTTTCTAAAACCCGCGAAAGCGTTTTTCCTTGAACTATTTCATTCAAATTACGGGGTGGTTCCCCGATAAAATCCATTACTAAATATTGTCTCAGCCCATCCGCAATAAGCGTTTTTGTATATACCACATAAGGCAAACGAGGCATTTGCAAGGAGGCCAGGGCCTCTTTATCAAAATTTTTCAAATTGCAATTATCTTTGCTTTCTTGAATTTTCCTAAATGTCTTCAACACATAAAACTTGTTATCTCGTTTGTCACGGCAGAAAAATACATCCCCCATACCACCATCGCGGGCTTTATCGGATATTTCAAAAAATTCCGATAAAATATCCCCGCGCTTCATAAACAAGCGCTGGAAATTCTCTTTTTGTTGTATATATTGCGTTTTAGGCATAACTTACTCTACAAACGATTTGTCGGCAAAACTTTTCATAATCGTTTTATTGCGGCGGTGCGCTTTTACTTCTATATACCACCCCACCGGTAGCCGCCCTAATAAGGGGTGGTTTACTCCTTGTAGCAATTTTCCCTCAAACGATACGCTCCCTTTCCAAAACATTCCAATCCCCGCGATATCTGATAACCATACATTTTGCGTCAGCCGTTCAAAATTTTCCGCATAATCAATATTCAGTTCTTCGGCTATACCTATTTGCCTTTCTAGTAAATCAAATAATTTATCTTGGGATAAAAACCATAAGTTTCCTTCTTGCTCTTGCTTAGGGCACACCAACCAATCTTGCCTGTTCGCCTGATATTCCAGAGTTAACATATCGCGAGACATAACTAGAGCATCCGGCTGACATACATTAATTTGCGGAATGTCCAAGGGTTCCTCTTTATCTAACCGTCCAATAGCAATTTTAGGGGAACGCAAAGCATTCAAATGGTATTCATCCTCTTTACCGCAAGCACAATATACGGATATGACCGCTCCCATAGTTAAATTTTCGGCAGGGGCACCGGTTTTATTAGATGCCAGTAAATTTTTAGATTTGTCCAAATCCCCATTTTGCTTATATGCCAAGGCCAAATAGTATTTGTGCAATTCACACGGAATTTTATGATAACGCTCTGTATAATAACGCACTAATCCTTTAGTATTTGCCCCGCTTATTTGGCCATTATTGGGGGAATGAATGGGATAAATCGGCTTATTCATCATTTCTTGCAAGCGGCCATAACGGTATGCCATCACTTCACGCATAGCTTCTTCGGCTTGTTTACACTTGGCACAGGTCCGCCTATGTTCTAAATAAGCATCAGTCATAGCAACTTTTTCCATTTTAATAAACTCATTTCTTATCAAAAATAGTCGCTCTTTGTCGTATTGAAAGCATCCCTTAAATACTTTCGGCAATGCAATGTGCATTTGATCTCTTCGGCTTATTACTTGTTGGGGCAACTTTTGCAGTGTTGTTTGTAGCGGAGCACGCGTAATAGACTGTATAATCGGCTCTTTGAACTCTTTAAATTGCTTCGGGAACTTATCAAAAAAAGAACTTATAACTTGTACCAACTTTTTCTTTTCACGACTTGAATTTGCAATATGAGCCATCTTGTACATTTTTTCATATTGTTGTTGCTGGATTTTTTGATCAGACAAAATATATTTATCACCTAAAACTTGCTCCAACAAAGCCCAAAAAGGATACAACTTATCTAGATATTCTTTCTTTTTCTCATAAGTTAAATGTCCCCTGTATTCCGGCATATGTTTTCGGACTTCTTTTGGCATATCCGAAGGAGATTTGGCAGCATTCACAACAATAAAATTGTGAGTGGACAAGAAAAATACTAAAAATTTGTTAAAAATGTTGCTAGGCAATGACGATAGGAATTCCTTTAACTTCCGTGTAAAGTCATCTACATTTGTGGCCTCATCCAGTAAGTTGTTTTCTCCTTTTTTATTGTCTGATTCATATCCTTCATTGTCAAAATCTTCTGAAATACCCACCGAGAGCGGACCTCGTTCCCAGTCTTCGCCTTTCCCAATTTTGGTTATGCAAAAGTCCGAAAATTCTTTCTTATGTTCATTAATTTCTCCATATATATTCCAAAATTCTTGTAAATCAATAGAACCGCTTTGCCAAAATTCAAAAAAACGCGAAGCCCTTTCATCGCTCTCTTTGTTGCACGGAAATACAACCAAAGCAATATACTCTAACAGAGCATATTCTGCCTGTTTATAATTGGTTTGAAAATCTTTTTTTGTAGGTATTACTAGATTCATAATAAAGTCATTGTATATTATTTTCAATACAAATTGTCAAAAAACGCCAGTTTTTTGCCTTATAATAAAGAAACAAACTGCCCTACTAAGGATATGATATGTTTACAAATAGAATATTATTTATAGCAATTGGACTTTTACTAACAGTATGTACGCACATCGTGCACGCTAAACACATAACCACCGAAAATTTCCGCCAAGTCATTTTACGATCTGTGTACGATGGAGATACTTTTTATGTGGATATTCCATCTTGTGATATTGCCATTTTTTGCGAACATATTCCTGTACGAGTAAGAGGAGTTGATTGTCCCGAAATGAAAGGGGGAACGCCAGAAACAAAAGCACGCGCTAAACAAGCCAAGACTTTTACCCAAGAAATTCTCTCTAATAGCGAGATTTCCTTACAAAACTGCACGCGGGATAAGTATTTTCGCTTACTATGTGATGTAGTAGTAAACAATAAGAGTTTAGCACAAGAACTCATTAAGAACAGCCTAGGTGTACCTTACAATGGTGGCACTAAAACAAAATAAAATATCCTTAAAAATAAATATTTTCCCTGTTCGCTCCCTGTTTTTATTTTAGGGAATTTAAGAGGCTGGTATAGGAGCACCTTACATAAAACACTAGAAATTTATGGAAAATCTCTATAATTTCCCTGTAAATTTTCTGTTTAACAGAATAAAACCTTACCACACATTTATTGTCCCTTCAATAAAAAAATGGTAGCATTGTGCTAGAGAAACTAAAAGCACCGTATCTCTTTCTAAAACCAGTTTCTTCGTTGGTGCTCAATCGGTCGGATACCTCCGCGCTACCGCGCGTGTGCCAACAAGTATTCCTCCCTTTTTCGCACCTAGGATAAACTAGTTTTAGTTGGAAAAAATTTAATTCTATACTTATTGATAAAGTTATTCTAAATTTGTTATAGTATAAAAAATGAAGTTACAAAGTGTTTTTATCACCGGATAAGAACGCTTTAAAGAAGGCATCTAAAAGCAACCGTAGGTAAAGGCTATCCAGCCCCCACAAGGTTGTTTTTAGATGCCTTTTTATTTTTTAGGAGAAAATTATGAAAATTCGTCTTTATAATACTTTACCGAACGAAGCTAAAAAAATAAGAACGGAGGTTTTTATACAAGAACAACATTTTACAAATGAATTTGATGATACAGACCAACACGCTACCCATTTAGTGTTATATGAAAATACAACGCCTGTTGCCACGGCCAGATATTACAACACGCAAAACACTTATATCATTGGCCGGGTGGCGGTAAGTATTGCCTACCGTGGAAAAGGTTTGGGCCAAGCCATAATAACAAACGCAGAAAACGCCATTTTACAAAACCACGGACGCACCGTTATGCTTTTGGCACAAACATCCAAACAGGCTTTTTACCAAAAACTCGGCTACAAGCCGTTTGGCGAAATTATTTATGATGAGTATTGTCCGCATATTTGGATGAAAAAGGAATTGCTCGGAGGCGAATAAAATGATAATCGGCAAATTCTTTCCGCTTATTTTGGTCGTTATCGGTAATATCACCTACCACCTGTCAAGCAAAAACCTGCCCAAAAGTGCTAGCCCACTTGTTGGATTAACGGTTACTTATCTTACGGCTTTATTACTTTGTTTAATAGGCTTGTTCTGTACACAGACAAACTCCATCAAAAACGAACTTACAAAACTTAATTTTTCCAGTTGGTTATCAGGTCTGGCCGTCTTGGGCGTAGAAGGCGGATATTTATTATTATACCGAAGTGGTTGGAATATAAGTAAGGGCAGTCTAATTGCCAATATTATAACAGCCAGCGCTTTGCTTTTAATTGGTTTTTATATTTATAAAGAAAACTGATCATTTATCAACATAACCGGATTTGCTTTATGCCTTTTAGGCATCGTTCTGTTAAGCATTAAATAATATAAAATACTATTTATGACCACCAAAATTACTTTTTTAGGGACGGGTAATGCACTCGTTACCAAATGTTATAACACTTGCTTTGCCTTGCAGTACGAGGGAGAGACTTTCCTCACGGATGCAGGCGGCGGAAACGGCATTTTGGCCCAGTTGGAAAAGGCACATATCGCCGTATCTTCTATCCGCAATTTGTTTTTAACCCACGGGCACACCGACCATATTTTAGGCGTAATTTGGGTCATCCGCATGGTGGCCTCGCTCTACACGCGCGGCAAACACGCAGGGCTTACTATTTTCTGCCACGATGAGTGCGAACAGAAACTGCGTACCTTCTGCCAAATGACGCTAACCGCCAAATTGCAGGCAGTATTGGATAACGGCATAAAATTTGTCTGCCTAAAAAACGGAGACGATTTTCAAGCAGGGCCTTTTAAGGGAACAGCCTTTGATATTTTATCCACCAAGGCCAAACAGTTCGGATACCGTTTAACACTGCCGGACGGAAAAATTTTGGTATGCCTAGGTGATGAACCGTATAACCCGGCCTGTTTGTCTTTTGCCCAAAACGCCGATTATTTACTGTCGGAAGCGTTTTGTCTGTATGACGAGCGGGAGGAATTTAAGCCCTATGAAAAGCACCACTCCACCGCTTTGGATGCGGCCCGCGTAGCCCGGGAACTTCAAGCCAAAAACTTGGTTTTGTACCACACGCAAGACAACAACCTTGCGGCCCGTAAGACGCTTTATACAGCCGAAGCCAAAAAGGAATTTTCCGGCCCTATTTATGTGCCGGACGACTTGGAAAGTTTGGAAATTTAGTTAAAAAAGCCGTCCTTACCGGGCGGTTTTTTAATTGACGTAAAATTGCTTTTGGCGTTTTCCTTTTGATATAATTTTTATAGGTTTCCGTCGGAGAAATCTGCCGTTTGAAACCGGCCGGGAGCGGCTCATTAATCCCCCCGGTCCAAAATTATGGCTTGTATAACATCCGCATTACCTTCTACCAATGAATTATTCGTCGTGTCCCTTTGGGGCCACGTCCATCCGTACGCTCCGCTGAATTGAGACGGTTTCACTTTTCCCACACCAGAAGTACCTTGCTGTATAAAAATTTAAAGTGAGACTGTTATCTATGAAGAAATATACCCTTTTCATAGCGCTTGTTGCAGCGCTATGCGCGTGGGAGTTACCTGCGCGGGCGGAAGCGCATACGCTTTCCCTACAACAAATGTTCCAACTGGCTGACCAAAACAATAAAAAGTTGCAAGCCAGCCAAGTCGCCGTACAAACCTCATCCTCCGGCGTAAAAACGGCTAAAAACGCCTATTTGCCGGACATTAATCTGTCCCTATCCGTCGGTTATAACGGCGACGCTACGATAATGGACAGGGATTTTTCCCACCGCACCAGTGCGCCGATACCGTCCTTTGGCAACAACTTTGCCTTGGAAGTTACGCAAGTTATTTTCGCGGGCGGAGCCATAAGAAACTCCGTAAAACTGGCCAAACTCCAAGAGCAAATAGCCGCCTTAAATAATGAGCAGGACAAACACCAAATCCATTTTTTAATAGCGGGCAATTACTTGGAATTAAATAAAATCCAAAATCAATTACAAGTGTTTGAAAGCCATATCCGCCAGACGGAAACTATGCTGGATAATATGCGCCAGCGTTACCAACAGGGCGTAGCGTTGCAGAACGATATTACCCGCTACGAACTCCAACTGCAAAATTTGCGCTACTCCAAAATTGAACTGGAAAATACGCGCCAAATTTTAAACGACCAATTAGTTTCCGCCCTAGGCCTGCCCGCGCAAGACACTATCCGCATTAGTAGTACGGACAAACCGCAGGGGGCAGATTTACCCAAAGAACATTGGCACAAAACCGCGCAAGACGCTTCTGCCGTGCTGCAACTGGCCGATTCCGCCGTCAAACGCCAGCAAATTTTGCGCAAAACCGCCAAGGCCGAACGCTATCCGCAGATAGCCTTGTTTGCGGCGGACCACTTGGACGGCCCTATTACGATTGATATCCCCGCCATAGACAATAACCTAAACTATTGGACGGCAGGCATTGCGCTCCGTTATAATTTAGGCAATTTTTATCAAACGGGTAAAAAAATTAAAGAAGCGGACCTCGCCTTAACGCAGGCCCAAAAGGAGCAGGCCTCCGCTAAGGAAGACCTGCGACTCGCCGTGGAAGCCGCGTATATCCGTTACCAAGAAGCCTTCTCGCTTCTTGCCACCAAAAAGAAAAGCGTGGAACTGGCCCAACGCAACTACGACGTCGTCAGTTACCGCTACGAAAACGGCCTCGTACTGATTACCGACCTGTTGGACGCGGTGGCCCAAAAGTTGGATGCGGAATTGCAAGCCGTCAATGCGGAAATCAACATTACCTACAACTTTTACAAATTACAATTCGTTTCAGGCATTTTATAAAGGAGTTTTTATGTTTAACCAATTAAATATCCGTACCAAAAAGAATATTACCAATATTTTTATTACGGCGTTTATCGTCATCGGGCTTTTGTGGCTGGGTTCGCTGTTTATCCATTTAGGGGGCGAATACACCAACAACGCCCAAATCCGCCAGGAAATCATCCCCGTTTTAAGCCGGGTACAGGGATTTATAAAAGACGTAAATTTTGAGGACTTCCAAACTGTTCACAAGGGCGACGTACTCGCCACCATTGAGGACAGCGAATTCCGCTTGCGTTTGGCGCAGGCGCAGGCCGACTGCCACGAGGTGGAAATCCAACTGGAAAACGCCCACGCCGACTATGTGCGCTACAAAAATCTGCTGGATAAAAAAGCCGTTACCCGCCAACAGTTTGACGCCGTAGCCACCCATTATAAAACCTTAAAGGCAAAACTAGAAGAGGGCAACCAAACGGGCGTTTGCAAGGCCGCGTTGGACTTAGCCAAACTCAATTTATCCTACACGGTTATCACGGCTCCGTGCGACGGGATTACTTCCCGCAAGGCCATTAACACCGGGGAACTGGTTATGCCCGGCAAACAAATTGTTTCCGTGGTGGATAGTTCCCGCAAATGGGTGGTGGCCAACTACCGCGAAACCCAACTCAAACACATTAAACCCGGCAGCAAAGTGGAAATAACCGTGGACGCCTTCCCGGGCGTTACCTTTGAGGGTGAAGTGGAGGCTATTTCCGGCGCGACAGGGGCGCAGTTTTCGCCCGTATCGTCAGACAATTCCGCCGGGAACTTTGTAAAGGTGGAACAGCGCGTACCCGTTAAAATTGTCTTCACCCAAAATAACCAAGCCGGGCAGTTGGCGCGGTTAGCCTCGGGTATGAACGCGGAGTGCAACGTAAAATACTAAAATTATGACCGAGCAGAAATTTAGATTTTTATCTTTTAAGGACTGGATTCCCGACCCGCTGCGCTTTTGGATATACATCCTGTTTTTGTTGGCGTTCCAGTTTTCCAACGGGATGTATTTCAGCGCAATGAGCCAAATGTCCGGCGGCTTATCGCTGACGATGAACGACGTTAAAATGCTCAGTTACGCAATGCTGATGGGGCAAACAATGTTCTTTCCGCTGGCCTTCCGGCTGAAATTCCGTTTTACTAACCGGACTTGTTTGCTCTCCGCCGCGTGCGGGCTGGCTCTGTGCAACTTAATTGTGCCCCACGTGCACAACCTGCTGGCCTTGGTCTTTTTATGCTTTGTAGGCGGTTTAATACGTTTATGGGGCACCTTTGAGTGTCTTTCCTCACTAATGCCCAAGATTGCCCCCACGCATAATTTTGCGCTCTTTTTATCGTTCGTCTTTTTTATTGTACTGGGCGTAATAAATTTGTTTGACTTAATTTGCGTGCGCATTATTTATTATTACCGCTGGGAATACCTGCATTATACGGCCACGATATTATTGGGGCTGGTGTTTTTGGCGGCTTATTTTATTATGCAGTCGCACCGCATTGCCCCCAAAATGCCGCTTTTAGGCTTGGACGGATACGGGTTTATTCCGTGGAGTGCGTTTCTGTTGCTGCTTATTTTTGTAGCGCAATATGGCAACCAACTCAACTGGCTCCATTCGCCCTATATCCGTGCGGCCCTAGGCGCTGCAACGCTGGCGTTCGGCTTTTTGCTGATTCGGATGAACTATTTTAGGCATCCGTTTTTGGATATTTCCTCGTTTCGCTCCAAACATTTAACCGTTATTTTGTGGTTATTTTTGTTTTTGGGGATATTACTGGAAGCCAAAAGCGTACTGCAAAATATTTTTACCAGCGGAATTTTGCAGTTTGACGCCATTAACCTCTCCACCGCCAAATTATTTGAGTTTGCAGGCTCCCTAACGGGGGCGGTTACCTGTTGGTTTGCATTAAGCCGACCAAACCGCCCGTATAAACTGATGACGTTTATCGGGATGGGCGCAGTTATTTTTTATACGGCCGCAATGTATTTCTTGGTCTCGCCCCAAACAAACTTGGAAAAACTCTACTTGCCGCTCTTTTTCTGCGGGTTCGGGCACTTGGTGATATACATTACGCTGACGGTTTATTGCCAAGCCGTAACCCCGTTTAAAAATTTCTTTCAGGTACTGTGTATTTTGGGCCTCATCCGCACAGGTATTGCCTCGCCTATCGGAGACGCAATTTACAGCCGCGCGTTTGACGGACTGATTTCCAAACACTTGGCCACCTTAACGGGCGGGTTCAATGCGGCGCAAATGCAATTACAAGCCGTCTTGGGCGCGATGCGGGAACTCTTTGGATGGAGCGTGGTTTTTGGCGTAATGCTGCTGGTGCTTATTTCGCTGGCGCACTTTAAAGAGGGAGCAACAAAAAGTTTCCTATCCCTAAAAAACTTCTACAAAAAATATTCCGCTTCCGAACAAAACTCCTAGCCAAAAGCGCCCCGCTTGTAACGGGGCGCTTTTTTACATTTAGGCTACAAAAAATTAACTGCGGTAAGGGTCCTCTTGTTCGTCTTCCTCGTCAAAGTCTTCTTCTTCGGCGCGGATATCTTGGGCAAACTGCGCCCACGCCTTGCCTTCGGCCTCAAAGGTAATTGTCAGCCCCGTATTGGAGTACGGACCGAACACTTTATCCTCGCCCGCAAAAATGTTTTGCTCCAAGGTAATTTGCAAGATAAACGGGTCCGGGCGGTTAAAGGCCGAGCAGCACCCCGGCGCTTGCCCCGGGTGCATATACAAGGACACCTTGGGTTCTAACATCGTCCAGTTGTTTTCCTTGCGCGCGGTAAGCGTTTCGGCAATAAAATCGGAAAGGTAAATGTTTTCCTCGTCCTTTAACGCCACCAACTTATCGGTCCATTTTTCGCTGAAAACGCTTTCCCCCTCGCAATACAGCCCGATTTGGTATTCCATAAATTCCCCTTCGCTGCCGGGGTTGGACCAAATGGTTAAGGGCGAGATTTCCAGTTCCAAATGACCTTGCTTGCCAAACTTAATTTTTGCCATAAAACGCTCCCGTAAAAAATATCTTTGTATTTTTATTATAGTAATATTTCGCCATTTTGATAAAATATATGTAAGGATTTTTTATATATGCGTTACATTTTATACCTTTTTACGATGGCCCTTTTGTTTGTGGGCGGGATGCTGGTAGGAAATATGTTCCTGCCGGAGCGGGCCGCTACGCTGTCGGCCACCGTTTCCGTGCCGCCGCTTTCGCAAGACAACCCGGCTTTACAGGCCGTTACGCGCGACATTACAAACCGCAATTTGCTTATTTTAAATGATGCTTTAAAAGCCTGCCCCGTGGTGGTAAATGACGAAAAGGACCGCTTGGTAAACCAAATCCGCCTGCGCCTGGCGATAGAGGATTTTGAACTTAAAAAGGCACGGCTGGAACTGGAAATTGCCAAAAATACGGACACGAACCGCCCCTCGGCCCAATTTATAAAAGCCACCGAAGAGTACAATACCGCGCGCTTATACGCCGAACAACTGGCAGATGAACTCTTCCCCAAGCCGGTAGAAAAAACGACGGACGAAGATACCGCTTCCACCGACAGGCAAACCGCTGAAAGTGGGCCCACCGAAAACGCCGACAAAGCCACCCCTGTGGAGGAAAAAACAACCGCCGCGGAAACCAAATCCGCCAATAAAAAAGCCGCCTCCAACAAGAAAGCGGCTGTGTCCAAAAAATAAACTTCTTTTTACTTGTCAAAAACCGCGTAAAAGCGGTTTTTTTGCAACATACCAAAAGGTCAATTACGGCCCGTTTCTTTTAACAATTCCCGGTACATTGCCAGTT
Organism: Candidatus Avelusimicrobium stercoris; assembly: GCF_002437085.1. Taxonomy (NCBI): domain Bacteria; kingdom Pseudomonadati; phylum Elusimicrobiota; class Elusimicrobia; order Elusimicrobiales; family Elusimicrobiaceae; genus Candidatus Avelusimicrobium; species Candidatus Avelusimicrobium stercoris. The sequence continues at coordinate 65,905 of NZ_DJOA01000008.1, forward strand.
GGGCGCCATAGGCTTCGGCCGCCTGTTTTGGCGTGTATTCACTGCGGTACGTCCAGTTTTGCTCGCCCACCGTTCCGGGCGTATTCACGCGGTCCGTGGTGCCAATAATATCCTGCCACGAAAAAAGCGTAATGGCGGAATTGGAGCCCAATACACGGCGCAAAATAGCACGCTGGGTATCCAAATTAAAGGGCACATTGCCGTCTGTTTTTTGGGCGGAAATCATTTCCCAAATGTTCGCGCGTTCGTGCTGGTCCATCGTCTCCCACCAGCCGCGTACCGTTTCGGTATCGTGCGTAGAAGTAGTGGCTAAGGACACCGCGGGATAATTGCGCGGTTCGCGGTAATAGCCGTTATCCTCACGTTCCCAGCGCAACACCTTGTAGCCCGGGATACGCAAATCCACCAACATCCGGCGGACATAATTCGGGATAACGCCTAAATCTTCGCCCACGGGCAATTTGCCTTTGGCCTCATCCAATACCATACGCAAGAAATTATACCCGCGGTCAATTTGGTTCTGCTCGCCCTCAATGTCAAAGGCGCCCTGTTCATCGCCCGGCGCAAAAACATAGGTGCGAAAGAACCCCACCAAATGGTCCAGCCGGAAGATATCATATAATTCCGTTACGCGGCGGATTTTGCGCCGCCACAGGCTTAAATTATGGCTGTGCTGGTACACCCAGTCATAGGCCGGGAGCCCCCAGCGCTGTCCGCCCTTGGAAAATTGGTCCGCCGGAGCGCCGATTTCGTACCCCAAGCGGTAGTTTTCCCGCTCGGACCACACTTCGGCACTGTCCAAATTCGTGCCAAAGGGAATATCGCCAAAAATCAGCACGCCCTTTTCCCGTGCAACGGTTTTGGCTTTGCGCAGTTGCAAATCTAAAATCCATTGTACATAGGCAAAGAAATTAACGTACTCGCGGTATTGCGCTTCAAACGCGTTTACGGCACTTGGTTCAAAATTTTTAAGGCCTTCGGGCCAAGCGGTCCACGTCTGCCATTTGTAAAATTCCTTTACCGCACGGAACAGTGCATAACCGCGCAACCAGCCGGATTCCGCCGCCTGATAGGCTTCAAACGCTTGAAAACGCGCGGAATTAACGGCGGCTTCGGCCTGCAAAAAGTGCTTATATCCCAGCCACAAGGCCTTTAATTTGGCTTGTTTCACCGCGTTAAACGGCGCGCGCTTGGCCTGGTGCCACGCGGCAATATTTGCGGACAAAGAGGCTACATAATTTTTGGCCTCTTGGCTGGCGTTAATATCCTCCACCGACGAAATATCCGCATACACCGGGTCAGTGGCAAAGGCGCTCATCGCCGAATACGGGCACGTTTCGCCGGGGGCCGTTTCCTGCAACGGCAGGATTTGTACGATTTTTGTTCCCAGCGAAGCAAAAAATTCCGTCCACTCTATTAAGGAAGCAAAATCGCCCACGCCCCAGTCGCTATCCGTCTTCATTGCGGAAAGCGGCAACAAAATACCGTTTAAGCGGCCGGAAAGCACTTGGTCTTGTATCGTCATATTATTTTTTGGCGATGGCTTCAATTTCTACCGCACTGCCTTTGGGCAAAGCCACTACCTGAATCGTGCTGCGGGCCGGCGGATTTTCTTTAAAGAAAGACGCATACGTTGCGTTCATTTCCGCAAATTTAGTTAAATCAGTCATATAAACGGTGGTTTTGACGACGTGTTTCAACGAGCAGCCGGCTTCCTTTAAAATATTTTCCAAATTATTTAAAATCAGTTCGGTTTGCACCTGCACATCGCCGCTGTAAATTTCGCCGGTAACCGGGTCCACCGGCAGTACGCCGGACGTAAAAATAAAACCGCCGTCCTCTACGGCTTGGGAATAGGGCCCAATGGCTTTGGGCGCATTATTGGAATTGATAACTTTTTTCATATACCCCTCACAAATAATTTCGGGCAGAGGCCCGTCTGTTATATGGTAGCAAGAGGGGCGGGGGTTGTCAAACTTTTTAAAGTAAAAATATGTTTGACGCAAAACTGGAAAAAGTGTTATAATAAATTATCAAAAGAAAGCCCGAAGTTGAGAAGTTAAAAATAAAAAATAAATTTCTTGCACAACGGCAAAACTTTTAGTATAATATTTATGTTGGGTTTAACCCAAGACTTGATTAAACCCAGATAGTTTTTTTGACTGCTTTTTATGCGCTCGTAGCTCAGTGGTAGAGCATCCGCCTTTTAAGCGGGGGGCCGTGAGTTCAAGTCTCACCGGGCGCACTTTCAAATGCCCTCTTCGTCTATCGGTTAGGACGTCGGATTTTCAATCCGAAAAGGGGAGTTCGATTCTCCCAGAGGGCGTTTTTATTTTGTCTTCGCAGTTAGGCGTTTTACAAGGAAGAGGCCGAGATCCCTCTTCCTTTTTTATTGTCTTTTTCCCCTTTTTACGACGGGAAAAACCCACCCGCAAACAGAAAAAGTTATAATATAGGTATGAAGCGGCTATTTTCCCTTTTACTGGCGTGCCTGCTGGCGGCGTGCAGTTCAATGATTCCGTATAAGGACCAAAACCTGGACTATTTAAATGGCATTGAACAAAACCCCGACGCCTACCGCGGGCAAGTGGTTTCCTTCGGCGGCGAGGTACAAGGCGCGACCGAGGACACCTTGCGCTTGCGTCTCGTGTTAAAAATAGACGCGCCACTCTATTATTACGCCACGGGGAAGGGCGATTCGCTTTCCTATGAACTGCTTTTAGTCAGTTTTAATAAAAAGGGTATGCCACAAATGACGGGCCTGCAAAAGGGGCACCACATTAAGGTGTTGGCACGCGTAAGCAGTTACGAAAAGCGCAAAAATTTTACAGGCAAGGATATTGCGGTATTGCATTTACTGGCGTTTGCCATCACAGACCGCACCACAAACAAGGATTTCTTCCGCCCGGAATCCCCGGACAAACAACTGTATGAATCTTGGAAAAAGGGCCGCCTGTTTTTTGAGGACTCTGCCCAAGATATTATTAAAAAGTATCCCGCGCCTGCGCCTGTAAAATTGGCCCCGGTTGTGCCGGCCCCGGTGGGAATAAAAGAGGAACCCCAAGAGGAAAAACAACCCGAAAAGGCGCTTGTTTTTGACCCTGAGGATCCGCCCTTTATTCTGCCGCCGGACCCCAAGCCGGAGGAAACAGAGCAAGAGGAAACTCCGCAAGGCTCCGCCGAAAATAGTGAACAAACACCCGTGGAAACGGCTGAACCACAGCAAGAAAATGCGTCCCAAACGCCCGTCTTGGAGTCTGAAAACAACGCGCAAACAGAAGAAATTCCCGCCGCCCAACTGGATGAAAATTCCGCCACTTTGCCAGAAAACACCCTTTTGACCGAACAAAAAGAGGCGGAAAATGAAAAAATTTCTGAATCCGTTTCCGCGCCGATTTCTGCCACTCCTTCCGACGATAAAAATTCCGAAAACGGCACCATCACCGACGAGAAAAACATTTCCCCCGACGGAGAAAACGCTCCTTTAAATTAACTCCCCCAAAATAACAAAAAAAATTGCTTGCAAAATTCTAAAAATTTGTTACAATGGGGGAAAGAAGGAAAGGAGCGAGTGTATGAAAAAACTGCTAGTTATCCTCATCACGTTGGTATTAAGTAACACCGCCGTCTTCTCCCAAAACGCCTACAAGGTACTGCGTTCTGCACCTACCCGTGTGGGCAAAATAGAAACCCTCGCCGTTCCGCGCTTTACCCGCCACATTACCGCGCCAGCCAACCAAGCCAAGTTGGCCACAAAAGTAGCCCAATTGTATTCCGCCAATCCGACAAAGGGCTATTTCCGCAGCACTACTTTTAGCAACAAACATTGGCCCAATACTACCGTTAAACAGTTTGTCATTTCTACGGCCTTTAAAGCGCCAATTCTGCGCGAACCCAGCACCTTGTGGGGCAGTTACCGCTATTTAAAGGAATTGGTGCGCCTGTCGCAGGAACCGGGCGCCGTAGCAAAAGGCTATGAACGCAAATGGCACAAAATCCGCGATGTAGCCACCTACCGCGGCGTGCACCACATTGTAAACAAAAGCACGCTTAAAGAAATTCACACGCGCAAAAAAATTAAATCCCAAAACAACCATAAACCTTACCCGGTTAAATTGGGCGAAATGCAAAACGACGCACCCGGCATTATCCACCCGTTCCACGGGAACCCGGAATATGCGCCTATGTTCCACAACATCAACCACCAGTTGGCTTTGTACGATGAGGGTGGTGTGAGAGCGATTATTTTGGATTACTTCAATAATATGCAGGAACTGCATAAACTCTACCCCAACGAAGCCCCCGTTATTTACCAAGAAATGGTGGACAATACATTAAAAGAAGCCGAATTGTGGGCGGCCACCTACCGCTTACGCTGGAAATAAAACGTATTTGAAGAAATTGAACCCCCGCGAATTATGCGGGGGGTTTTTATGGTAAAAACTGCCTATACTGTTTTTATAAAACAAAAGTCATACTGGAAAGTTTCTGTCCAGTATCTGTTGTTTTCCACTTTTTGAGTAACAATATTTCCCGACTGACAACTTTTTCTTTTAAGAAATACCCCGGCTCAAAAAGCGGGCCGGGGTATGCTAAAAACTTTTAATGGACAGAGGTTTCAAAGCCCGTGGCGGGAGGCGGACAGGCAGCCTCGCCATTGTTACAGCAAGTGGCCACAGGTTCGCTGATACCGCAATAGTCCGCGCATAACTCCTGCCCGCGTTCGTTATCGCCATAGCATTGGGTATAATCGCTCGCGTAAAAGCGGGTTAAATGGTAATGGTAGCGCAGGTTCTCGCTGTTGGCGTCGCCGTCTGCGGTGCGGGTGGCGGTGGCAAAGCCGTCGCCATAGGTTACCACGTCCGAAAGGGCCACCGTAAAGCCATTGCCTTGCGGCCCTTTGGTATAAAAGGTATTCCCGTCGCCCGCGTTCGGCCCCGTAGCGGCGTTGACGTCCAATCCCTTAGCGCGCGAGGTATAGCGGCTAATTTGCATATATTTGCGCATTTGCGCCTGGGAAATAGAGTCCAACAGCGTTATGGCCTCCATCATACGGGCGCGCTCCACGGCCTTGAAATAAAGCGGCACAGCGGCCGAAGCCAAAATGCCCATAATGAGTACAACAACCAATAATTCAATTAATGTAAAACCTTTTTTCATAATACTCCTTACAACATAATGGTTAAACTATATATAGTTTAGCAGTAAAAAAAGGCTTAATGCAAGTGGGGGGCGACGCCTAGTAAAAGGCAAACGGCAACGACAGATTCCCGACTACGACACTCGGGAATGACAATTTGGAATAACGAAACTTACCCGAACACACTGGAAATATTCTGGAATGTCAATTAAAAACAAATTTCTTCATACAAATCACGCCAAGAGGGATTAAATTCATTAATCAAACGCTCTTTCCAATCTCTGTTCCATTTTTTCAAAGTTTTTTCGCGTTCTATGGCATTGGCAATATCGTTAAAACATTCATAATAAACAAGTTTATTCAAATGATATCGTTCCGTAAAACCTGCAATGGCTTTCGTTCTGTGTTCATACACGCGGCGAATAAGATTATTAGTAACCCCAATGTAAAGAACGGTATTTGTAGCATTGGTAAGAATATAAGTAAAAGCCATAAGCGTATTATAACAAATAAAGTGAGATTTATTTAATAACGACGGATTCCCGACTACGACACTCGGGAATGACGACTTAACAGAGCAAGGCTTTCAGCGCGGATACTAGCGGGCCACTACACGCGGAAATAACGGATATTCCTCTTGTGTTGTCATCCCCGAGGGTTTCTGTCGGGGATCTGTTGTTTCGTAAGAGAAACACAACAGCAACGACAGATTCCCGACTACGGCATTCGGGAATGACAAATTGGATGCGCAAGGACCGCACGGGTACCACTCGGGAATGACGACAGGACAAAGCAAAGCGCGTCGCACGGTCCCTAGCGGGCCGCCACACGCGGAAATGACGACTATTCCCCTTTGGCTGTCATCCCGGGCGTGGACCCGGGATCCAGTCTGTTTATTAGAAAAAACCTTATTCTATTTCTGGATTCCAGGGCCCTGCGGGCGGCTTCCTTGCCCTGGAATGACAACAACCAAACAAACTTATGTATTTTCCTCCATAAAAAAACCCCGCACAAGGCGGGGTTTTGGTATTCACCAAATAAAACTTCTTTGCTACTAGTCGTTGTTGACCGGAGCGGCGCAAGCAGTGGTGGCACCCGTGCTGCAGCAAGAATCCACAGGGGAGTCAATACCGCAGAAGTCAGCGCACAACGCTTTACCGTTGTTATCCGTACCGTTGCAGGTGGTGTCGCGGTTCGCATAGTAGCGGGTCAAGTTGTAGCTATACTGCAAGGTGCTTCCAGATTCCGGCACGCGGGTAGCGGTAGCAATACCACCAGTATAAGAGGTACCAGCCAAGGAGATGGCAAAGCCGTTTTTGCCCTGACCTTTCGTATAGAAAGTGGAACCAGAGGCACCTTTCGGGGCAACGTCCAAGCCAGTGAAGGCGGTCGTGTACTTGTTCACTTGCATATATTTGCGTTGTTGCGCATCAGCGATGTTCGCGAGCAAGGTTACGGCTTCCGTCATACGGGAGCGTTCAACCGCTTTAAAATACTGCGGCATAGCCATAGCAGCCAAAATGCCGAGGATCAATACGACCACCAGCAATTCAATCAGGGTAAAACCCTTCTTATTATTCATAAAACCTCCTACAGTTTTATATATAAGTTTAGTTTTATAGCCCCCTAGGGGCTACCTTTTCATTTTAATAAGGATTAAAAGCGTTGTCAAGCCCTAAATTTGAAAATAGGACCTAAATTATTTTTGCACTTTTTCCTCTTCGGACGTTTCTTGCGGGACGCGGAGTTTTTCCAGTTCCGCCGTCAGTTTGTTGCACAAGCGTTTGGCAATTTTCCCTTCCGCCTTGCAAGCAAAATTTCCTTCGGCAAGAGACATTTCCAACGTGTAACCAAACAGCCCACCCTTGCGCACGGCCGTAACGGTGCCTTCGGTTTTCTCTTTATTTAATTGCAAATCAAGCGCAAAGCCGTCCTGGCCCGTGGCGGCATCTTTGGCAGTAAACGCAAAAAAGCGCGCTTGGCCAACCTCGGGCGCCGCCCCTAAAAAGCCTTGTTTCTTGGGGATATTCGGCAAGAATTTATCCAGTGCGGACCAATCGTATGTGTAGGATTTATTTTTAATAAAATATTGGTTTTCCGAGGCGGATACATTTAAAAGGATACTGACGGCCGCCGCGGCCTTGCTGCCTTCCACGGTGCGCTCGTAAAACGGAAAGAGCCCCGCCAGAATTAGCAGGCCCACAAGTAAAATAAGGCTAAAACTTTTTAATTCAAATTTTTTCTTTTTCATAGGATTTTCCCCCTTTTTTGATAATAACAGCCACGGCAACGACGGATTCCCGAACGCTCCGCGCCGGACCCTAGCGGGCCGCCTCACACTCGGAAATGACACGGATGATACTGCTTTTATTAAAAAGTCATACTGGAAGGTTTCTGTCCAGTATCTATTCCTTGTTTTAACAACAACAGATCCTGGACTACGACTTTCCAGGATGACGGCTATTTGCCCTTTTGGTGTTTATTTCCAAAGGTTTCTGCCGGACACCTGATGTTGTTGCTGTTGTCATCCCCGAGGAATTTAGTCGGGGATCTGTTGTTTTGTAAGAGAACAACAGCCACGACAGATTCCCGACTACGGCACTCGGGAATGACGACCTTGGGAGCCCGAGCGCTCCGCGCCGGCTGGCTTTCCAGGATGACGGCAACGACCCAAGATGTAGATTCTGAAAACCCTGCGGGCCGCCAGTTCAGAATGACCCCTATCTTTATAACAGCCTTTTTCCTGGTCTCTGCGGACCGCCAACCCAGAAATAACAACAAGTCCACTCTGATTGTCATCCCAGGCGTGGACCTGGGATCCAGTCTGTTTATAAAGATATTTTCCTTTTTTATTTCTGGATTCCGGGTTCACGCTCGTATGCGCGCCCCGGAATGACAAAAACAACAGTTTCTAAAACGCGCCACGCCGTGCCAGCCCTTTACATCATACAGGCGGCCCTATAAAAGCAAGCCGCCCGTTTGGTTAAAAATCATCCGCCTTACTTATTTTGGGAATCATCGGATCACCCGTCAGGTCGGTTTGGGTGTCCACTCCCATATAGTCGCAGCAGACGCTCACATCGTTTTCGTTTTCCCATACCGGCACGCATACCGTCTGCGTACTGCCAAAGGGGCGCACCAAGTGATAGGTGTATTTATTGGATTTGCCCACGCGGCGCGCCACAGCAAACCATTTGTCGGTAGCGTCCTGCTCAAACGAAATAGCAAAGCCCTCATTTAATATACCGCTTTCCACTCCGCCGCGCGTATAATAAATGGTGTTCTCGGCTCCGTTGGCAAAATCGTTATGCTCCTTGGGCATACGGACAGCCACCGGGGCCGCATCCAACTGGTGCCAATAAGGCGTATATTGCTGACGGCGCAAGAAATAGCGTTCCTGCGCGGAAAGCATTGTACCCATTAAACTTTCCGCCTCGCCAATGCGCACGCGCTCCACGGCCTTGCCGTAATATGTTATTGCTACGGCGGCTAACACCGCCATAATCAACACTACTACCACTAATTCCAACAGCGTAAAACCTTTCTTCACAAGTTCCCCCGTTAGAGCCGCACTTACCACACTAACGCCCGCTGCACAAGTTGCGCGCGCTCTTTGCTCGTTTATAAACTCATAAACGTAGAAATGCCACCCATCACCATATCTACGGACATCAAAATAAGAATCATACCCGTCAAGCGTTCAATGGCAATCAACCCGCGTTTGCCCAGCAAATTGCTGATAGGGAAGGAAGCCATTAAAATAATGGAGTTAATGACAGAAGCCACAATCACCGCGCCCAGCGTAATAAACTTGTTGGACTGCTGGGCCGCCGTAATCATCACCATAGACAGAGCCGCCGGACCCGCCACCAAGGGGATAGCCAACGGCACCACAAAGGGCTCATCTTCCTTGGGGTCGTTTTTGGGTTCCTCATCCCCGCCAAACACCAACTTAACCGAGATGATAAACAAAATGATACCACCCGCAATACTGAGTGAATATTCGTGGATACCAAACGCCCGCAAGAACCATTTGCCCAAGAACAAAAAGGCCACCATAATGAGTAGAGCAATAGACAATTCGCGGATGAGTACGGTTTTGCGGCGTTCCGGCGCCACTTTTTTAAGCGCGGCAATAAACAGCGGAATATTGCCGAAGCCGTCCATTACCAAGGCAAGCGTAATGACGGAAGAAATAAACGAATCCATAAAAAACTCCTTGTAAATTGTTCAAATTTCCGGGCTAAATATTCTTCGCCCGGGCTTCGTCCTATATAGTATAGCAAAAATCACTCCGCCCGGCGCAGGCCCCCAAATAACCCGTTTTTACCCTGCAAGAGGAAAGGGCAATTTAGTAAGATATTAATTATGTTAGACGAACACCGCACAAATTTTATTAATATTGTTAAATGGTTTTTATTGGCTACCGTTATCGGCGCACTGGTGGGTGTACTGGACGCGGCCTTCTTAAAAATCTTGGACGCCTCTATTGCGTGGCGCAACGGGATTCCGCTCTTTTATTTGGCCTTACCCGTTTTCCTATATATAGTGGCCCTTTTGGGGCGCAAAACCGCCAAGGGGGATAAGGATTTTTCCACCGACGCGGTTATCAATAAAATCAATGCAGAAAAGCCCATTTCCTTTATTTCCATTTTAAAGGGCTTTACCTTGCCCATTGTAACAATGGTTTCCGGCGGTTCGGCGGGTAAAGAAGCCCCGTGTGCCGACGTGGGGGCGGGCGTTTCGTCCCTATTGGCACGGCTGCTGCATATGGACCGCGAGGACCAACGCCGGATGATGATTTGCGGCGTAAGCGCGGGCTTTGCGGGCGTATTCGGCGTGCCGATATCGGGCGCGCTGTTCGGGCTGGAAGTGCTGTGGGTGGGACATATTTTTTATGAGGTAATGTTCCCCGCACTGGTAGCCGGGATTACCGCCTTTCAGGTTACTTCGTTTTTAGGCGTGGATTATATTTATCATCCGCTCCACTTTGTGCCGGTATTTTCGGAACAGTTCTTCCTTAAAATGATTATCGCCGGGATGTTCTTCGGCCTCGTATCTATCCTATTTATTGAAATCAGCAAATTTGCCCGCGTGGTGTTCCGCTATATCGCCCTGCGCACGCGGCTGTTTTGGTCGTGTATGATTGGCGGGCTTATTTTGGTGGCGATTGGCTACTTTGCTTCCCCTATTTATTTGGGGCTTGGAATGCCCGGGATTGATATGGCTTTAAATGGCGAGCCGCTTTTGTCCCCCTTTGGCTTTTTGTATAAGATTATCACAACGTCTATCACGTTTGCCGCCGGAGGAATCGGCGGGGTGGTTACACCCATTTTCTTTGTAGGCGCGCAGGCGGGGGCTATGCTGGCCGATTTTATGCGCGTGGACAGCGCGACCTTGGCCGCGCTTGGCCTAGTAGCCGTTTTGGCGGGCACAGCCAATACGCCGCTGGCCGCCAGCATTATGGCCATAGAACTTTTCGGCCCGGCGATTGCGCCGTATGCCACGGTAGTCTGCGTGATTAGTTTCTTAATTACCGGGCGGCAGAGCATTTACCCCAGCCAGCGGATTTCTATGGACAGCGGAAAAAATTTGGAAGAAGAACCCGCCTTTCACCACAAGCATTACGGCCGCCGCGCCAGCGACCGCAAACAACGGATTCACCCGCGCAAGACGCTGCTTAAAAAAGCGGTACGGGAAATGGTCCGCCACTTGATTCCCAATCCAAAAGGTTTTGACGAAAAGAAATAAGCACACAAAAAGCCCCGGTTTTCGCCGGGGCTTTTTTATCGGTAATAGAGTTAGTACAGCGGGATATTGTACTCGCGCGCCAAGGCGTTGTAGCGGTCAATGACCTTGCGTACAAAGCGGCGCTTTTCCACATAACTGCCAGGGAAGAACGCACTCTTAAAGCCCGCAATTACAATGTTTTTAAGTTCCTTGGGAGCCAAGTCCACATTATGGACCAAGAGTTCCATTTCCTTAGTAACCGTGGTATTGGATACCAAGCGGTTATCCGTATTGATGCTGACGGGTAACCCGCGCTTAATCATTTCTTTAATCGGGTGGTCTTTAACGGATTTAATTTCCGGCAAGGTCTGCAAATTGCTCGTCAAGCAGACTTCAATACCAATACGCTCGCTGGCAATATAGTCCGCCAAGGAATTGACGTAATCCTCTTTGTCCTGCACTCTTTTGTCTTTAATCATTGCGGCGGCAAACAAGTGCGTACCGTGGCCCAAACGGTTGGCGTAGCAGTCGGTAATGGCCTGAAAGATAGATTCGGGGCCGTAGGCTTCGCCAGAGTGGACCGTCTTGCGGATGAAGTGTTTATGCACATAGCGGTAAGCCGCTAAATGGTCCGCCGCCGGATAGCCGGCTTCCTCGCCTGCGAGGTCAAACCCGACCACGGGCAAATGCTCATCCTTGGCGAGTTTTACGACCATCTTCGCGAGTTCCAGCGACGCAATACCAAAAATTTCGCTCTTGCTGGATTGCGAAAGGGCCTTTATCAAATTGGCGTAGTAGGGCGACATAAATTCGTTAAAATTACGCATCGCGCAGGCAATTACGCCAAAGTAAAATTCCAAATCTTCCCCGTTTTTAACGGCGGCGGAAGCGTTATGCTCATCCTGCGCGCGTTTTAACCCGCGCACGACGGCACGCACGGCATCCTGTGCGGACAAGGTATCGCTTGCGTGCAACTGCGGCGCAAAGCGGACCTCTAAATAGCGCACGCCCTCGGCAAGGGCATCCTGCCCCAATTCGTAGGCCACGCGCTCAATATTGGCGGCATTGCGCATCACGGCGCCGGTATAGGAAAAGCCCTTTAAATATTCCACAAGGGAGGTATATTTGTCTTTAAACACCTTTTCGCGCAAGCCTTCCTCGGTATAGGCGGGGAGTTCCACGCCCTCTTTTTTGGCTAGTTCAATCAGCGTGGAAAGGCGCAGGGAACCGTCCAAATGGACGTGCAAGTCCGCCTTGGGAATACGTTTTAAAAACTCACTGGGGATGTTCATCATATTATTTTTTCTCCGCTTGTTGACCCTTTGGCGTATCTTTTACCACATACCCCAACCGGGCAATGGCGTCGCGAAGTTCATCGGATTTTTTCCAATCCTTCGCAGCGCGGGCTTCGGCGCGCGCCTTTAACAGTTCGGCCACTTCGGCCGGCAACTCGTTAGCGGCGGCTTCCGGTTTTTTAAATAAATCCAGCGACAAAATCGTATCGGCAAATTCCAAGAACGCCAATTTTTCCCCCGCCGTCAGTTCGCCCGAGCGGACGGCTTCCCAAGTAATGGCCAAGGCCTTAGGGGCGTTTAAATCGTCCTCCATAGCGGCGGTAAATTTATCCTTCCAAGCTTGGACCTTTTCGTTCTGCACGGGCTTGCCGTTGGCTTCGTCCTTGGCTTGGCAGGACAAGGCGCGCAGGTTTTTAAGGCTCTTGGTAGCACTGTCCATACTTTCGTAGGAAAATTCCAACTGCGTGCGGTAATGCGCGCCTAGGCACAAATAGCGGTAAGCCAAAGGCTCATAGCCCTTTTCTTTTAATACGTCCAGCGTAACAAAGGTGCCGCCGGATTTGGACATTTTGCCCGAGCGCAAAATCAAAAATTCACCGTGAACCCAATAGTTCACATATTTTTCGCCGGTGGCGGCTTCGCTTTGGGCGATTTCGTTGGTATGGTGAATCGTTACGTGGTCAATCCCGCCGCAATGAATATCCAGCGTGTGGCCCAAATATTTCATCGCCATAGCGGAGCACTCAATATGCCACCCCGGGAAACCAACTCCCCACGGGCTATCCCACTCCATTTGACGTTTTTTGTCTTTGGGGGAAAATTTCCACAAGGCAAAATCGGTCGGGTTGCGCTTTTCGTCGCTCATTTCCACACGCGCGCCGCCCTGCAAACCGCGGATACGGGCGTGGCCGACAAGGGCATCGTAGCGGTCAAACTTGGAAGTATCGTAATAAATGCCGTCCGAAGTGCGGTACGTGTATCCTTTTTTTTCCAGCGTTTTAACAAGCGCAATCATTTCCTTAATGTGCGCAGTCGCGCGGCTGATAATCGTCGGGCGGGTGCAGTGCAGTGCATCGTAATCCTGCCAAAATTTATCTTCGTAGAACTTGGCAATGTCCCACGCGCTTTTGCCCTCGCGTGCGGCGCCGACTTCCATTTTATCCTCGCCGGAATCCGCATCCGACACCAAGTGCCCCACATCGGTAATATTCATTACGTGTTTGAGCGGGTAGTGCAAGCGGATGGTGCGGGAAAGCAAATCCTCAAAAATATAGGTACGCAAATTGCCGATGTGCGCAAAGTTATACACGGTCGGCCCGCAGCAGTACATTGTTACCTGTTTTTCGTTCTGCGGTTTAAATTCGTCTTTATGGTGTGTGGCGGTATTATATAAGTACATCATTGTTTGGCCTCTTCTTTCAGTTGCAAATAAGTGGTTTTGATAGTGTTAAAAAATAGGGTACAGGTGGATTGCCCCACCTCGTTGGCGGAAGTTTCGCTGAGTTTACAGTTTACCGTAATGTCGGAAAGGGAATTGACCGCGCCAACGCTGGCCATAGAATAGGTAAAGCCCACCGGGCGGTATTTTTTGAGCGCCACGGCGTAGGCTTTATCAAGCGCCTTTTGAAACAAGTTCATATCCTTGCGCGTGGCGGAAGCGCCCAACTGAAATTTACGCGTGGCCACGCTGACGACCACGTCGCCGTAGTTACCATAGGTACTGGCTAAATTTTCCGATGTAAAATCTTCATCTTCTCCCAGTTGCGCTTCCTCGGCAGACGGAGCCGTGTTTTCCGTGCCGGTGGGCGTGTTTTCGGGCGGGAAAGGAGAGGTAAACTCGTAATACGCCTGGTTGCCCGGGTAGCGGGAATAATCAATCCCTTGGGTTACTTTTTTAGTGGAGCGGTAATCGGTGCTGCTGCAAGCGGCCACCAAGCCCGCCAAAACCAAGGTTAAAATAAAACGAATCTTCATAGGTAAAACTCCTTACTTTTGAATTTTTAACGTAGCCACCGCGTGGCACATAGCCGCTTCCCCGCGGCCGATTTCGCCAACGTGTTCGTGGCTTTTGGATTTAAAACTGACGTTTTCCAAGGGCATTTCAAACACTTCCGCCAACGACTTGCGGACCGCGTCGTAATGCGGTTTTATTTTGGGTTCTTGGGTGATAATAGTTGCGTCAATATGTTCAATTTGCGCGTGGTGGGAGCGGACGATTTCCAGCACTTTTTTCGCAATTTTTACGCTGGAAATACCTTTAATGGATTCATCCGTAGGCGGGAACAAAATGCCAATTTCCCCCGCGCACAGCGCGCCCAAAATAGCGTCGCACAAGGCGTGCAGTACCAAATCTCCGTCGCTATGGCCTAAAAAGCCCTTTGT